>JALYKJ010000346.1 GCA_030774845.1 Verrucomicrobiota bacterium | reverse complement strand
GCGGCCGGACGTGTGACGACGAAGCTCCTTCAGTCCGAGCACATCCTTATAAAAGGAAACCGTTTTCTCCAGGTCCGTGACCCGATAACGGGTGTGTAAGAGTTTTTTGACCATAACGTATCTTATTGCTCCCGTACCCGATTAAATTCAAACTCAACGTAAATTTCTCCCGATGAAACTTGTGATTGCCGCGACCGGGGCCAGCGGAACGATTTATCTGCAACGATTGTTGGAGCAAATCGATTGCGCGGCACACGAGGTTCATCTCGTCCTGAGCGCGCATGCAAAGCAGGTCGCGAAACAGGAGCTCGATCATTTCAAAATTCCCGCGAGCGTCTCGCAACATTCCGAAAATGATCTGAATGTCCCCTTCGTTAGCGGCTCGGCCCGCTTCGACGCGATGGTGATCGTTCCCTGCTCGATGGCCACGCTTGGACGGATTGCTTCCGGCTCGAGCGACAGCGCCTTATTGCGCGCCGCCGATGTTTTCCTGAAAGAACGCCGGAAATTAATTCTCGTTCCGCGCGAGACGCCGTGGAATTTGATTCACGCGCGCAACGTCGTGACCTTGCTCGAAGCGGGAGCGATTGTGCTGCCCGCCATTCCTTCTTTCTACAGCCGGCCGAGCTCCGTCACCGCTATTGTTGATACCGTGGTCTGGCGCATTCTCGATCAAATCGGCTTGCCCAACCCGAGCGCGTATCGCTGGGGGAGTGACACGGCGAAACCATCCCGCAAACGTTGAAAATCACAGGTTGGCGCGCCCGCTGGCTGATCGCGCTCGGATTTCGGCTGCTGCAAATTTGGGCGCGCACGTTGCGTTACGAAATCGACGATCGCCTGGGTGCTGTCGGAAGACCGGTCGATGAAAATTACGTCGGTGCGCTCTGGCATAATCGACTGTTGATATTCCCGTTCGTGCTCCGGCGTTTTTTTCCAAATCGTCGGGGGGCGGCTTTGATTAGCGCAAGTCGCGACGGAGATTTACTCGCCGACGCAATCAAGCGCTTCGATTTCGACGTCGTGCGCGGCTCCAGTTCGCGCTTGGGGGCGAGGGCAATCCTCCAGCTGACAGATGTGCTCGCATTGGGTCGCGACGTGGTCATCACGCCGGATGGCCCCCGCGGTCCTGCCTACGAACTTGGTCCCGGCATCATTTTTCTCGCGCAAAAATCCGGAGCGCCAGTTGTGCCTGTCAACATGGAATACTCGAGCTGTTGGCGGCTCAAAAGCTGGGACCGATTCATTCTGCCGCGCCCGTTCTCCAAAGTGCGCGTAATCATTGGTCAGTCACATTATGTAAGATCGACCAGCACGCCTGAGGAATTCGAAACCGAGCGTTTGCGTTTGCAGGGCGTGATGATGGCGCTGGTTGAAATGCGGTGAGTCATCTACGTTCGGCGCATGGCGAAGTTAATCGATGGGCGCGCAATCGCCGAGACAGTTTATGTCGATCTTCGCCGCGAGATCGCACAATTAAAATCGAAAGGTGTCACGCCGGGTCTTGCCGTCATTCTCGTCGGCGACAACCCTGCATCGCGCGCTTATGTCCGATCGAAAGACAAGATGTGTCGCGATCTTGGGCTGCATTCGGTGAAGCTTGAGCTGCCGGCGTCCACAACGCATTCAGAACTACTCGCTCGTGTTAAAGAATTGAACCGCGACCCGGCAATCCACGGTATTCTCGTGCAATCGCCGCCGCCGAAGCAAATCGATGAACCGGCAATCGTGCGCGCGCTCGATCCACGCAAGGATGTGGATGGTTTTCATCCGGAAAATATTGCAAAACTGGCACTCGGCGATCCGGCCGGGCTGGTTCCGTGCACGCCGCTTGGCGTGCAACGTCTGCTCATCGAAAGCAAGATCGACATCGGCGGCGCGCACGTTGTCATCCTTGGACGCAGCATGATTGTTGGCAAACCGCTTGCCCTTTTGCTTATGCAGAAAAACAAAGACGCAGATGCGACAGTCACGGTCGTGCATTCGCGCAGCCGGAATCTCGCAGAGATCACGCGTTCGG
>JALYKJ010000345.1 GCA_030774845.1 Verrucomicrobiota bacterium | reverse complement strand
CCTCCCAACTGACCAAGTAAGTCGCGATGTCCGATCTCGTATTCGCGGTCTTTTTTCACCGGACACCAAAATAATCGGCCGGCCTTGCGCCAGCCATCGAGGACGATTCCATCAAGGAAGGGCTGGTTCCTTGCGGTGACGACCAAACCATTATTCTCATCCGCTTCCTTCGCGTAAGCAGCGCCCCAGTGAAGGACGAGGGTCTTGAAATGAAACTCTTTCAACCGCGAGCCAATATCGCGGGTGTAATCGGCACAGATGCCACGCTTTTTCGCGCCAATGTTGATCAGGAAATTGTGGATGGCCGGGTCCCAGGTAACGCCGTATTCGCGTGCAAGCTGGCGGGACATGGTGTGAGCCGTCACGGACAGCAGATCGGCCTCGTGCGGATCGACATTACGCGGTGAGAGCGCCACGAGGGCGTCGCGTAAATCGTTGATCGATTTCTCGTCTTGCGCCCAGACCGCGGTCGCGCAAACAGCAGATGCAAAGATCAGAACAGATCTGGAATTCACTTTGATAAGATCCAATTAGAAAGGCCAGGCCGCCAAAGCGACCTGGCCTTTTTGTCAAAGGCGTCCCAATTTGGGACAACTCCGACGGAGGGGTTATTTGGAGTATCCGTGAGTGGAACTCGTTGTTGTCGTAGCAGCCGCTTCTTTGTGTTGAGCGCACGCCCCCAAGCTGAGAGCGCCCGCTAAAACGGCCATGATCATGATCGCTTTGATGAACTTCAATCTATTCTCGCCTCCTTTCGGTTATGTTGTTCCGGTTCTTCTAGGCGTGGAACACCGTCGAAGCAACGCTTTTTTGGATGTTTTGCCGCTACAAACTATTCGCGGATGACCACCTGCGTGGTTTCATCAACTAATTCGAATAATTCGATCACGTCGTCATTACGCATCCGGATGCAGCCATGACTCGCGGGCATCCCGATTTTGTCTTCATGCTTGGTGCCGTGGATGTAAATGAATCGCTCAAGCGTATTCGCATTCTCCTCGTCCATACCGTCGAGCCAAAGGATGCGCGACGTGATGAGATCCTCCGTCTCGGGCAAAGGATCGTCCGGACCAAGCGCCAGGCGTGCTTTGAAAATTGTCCCCGGCGCAACACCGTGACCGATTTTTTCCGCGATGCGAAAGTTACCCAGCGGCGTTTTCATGCTGCCTTCCTCAGTCCCGATTCCAAAGCGCGAACTGGAAACTGGATAAGAACGGAGAACTTCGCCATCGCGGGTCAACGTGAGGCGTTGATCCCCAATGGAGATGTCGATCTTGGTTCGCGCGCTTTGCATCGATAAAGAGCGGCCTTACAATTCGCCGCGGTGAAAAAAGAATATCACATCGCGGTGGTAGGCGCGACCGGTGCGGTTGGCGTTGAGTTGTTGCGGGTTCTGGAACGGAGAAATTTTCCGACGACGAAAATTCGCGCGCTCGCGTCCGGAAAATCCGCTGGAAGGAAAATTCAATTTCGCAACGAGCCAATCATCGTTGGAGAACTCGGCGAACATTCGTTCGACAAGATCGACATCGCCTTTTTCAGCGCGGGCGGAGAAATTTCCCGAAAGTTTGTGCCAGTCGCGCGCAAAGCGGGCGCGATCGTGATCGATAATTCATCCGTTTTTCGAATGGACCCGGATGTTCCGCTCGTGATCCCGGAAATCAACGGGCAGGATGCAAAACAACATCGCGGACTAATCGCCAATCCCAATTGCACCACCGCAGTCGCATTGATGGCGATTTATCCGTTGCATCGCGCGTTTGGAGTCCGCCGCGTCTTCGCGGCAAGTTATCAGGCCGTTTCCGGCAGCGGCGCGCGCGCAATCGATGAACTACAAAAACAGGTAGAAGCAGCGGGAAAAGATCGACAACCGTCACCGCAGGTTTATCCGCATCCGATCGCGTTCAACGTTTTGCCGCACGTCGATGTTTTCCTGGAGAGCGGTTACACGAAAGAGGAAATGAAAATGCAAAACGAGGGACGCAGGATCATGCATTTGCCGCAATTCCGCGCGTCGGTGACGTGCGTGCGCGTCCCGGTTTATCGCGCCCACTCGGTTGCAGTCAGCGCCGAGTTCGAAAAGAAAGTTTCAGTAGAGCAAGCACGCGAGGTCCTGGCAAAAGCGCCGGGTTTGGAGCTTGTGGATGAACCGCAGAAGAATCGTTACCCAATGCCGCTGAATGTCGCGGGCAAAGACAATTGCGAAGTCGGCCGCGTCCGTATCGATTGCGCGTTGGAGAACGGCCTCGCCTTTTGGGTCTCGGGCGATCAATTACTCAAAGGCGCAGCATTGAACGCGGTTCAGATTGCCGAACTGCTTTGATTGTTCGCCACGGCGAATCCGTCCTTCGGCGGAT
>JALYKJ010000344.1 GCA_030774845.1 Verrucomicrobiota bacterium | reverse complement strand
CCGCAGGGCGTTGAGCCCTGCGGATTTTGTCATGTGTCTTGTGATCTGGGCTACTCGCCCTCAATCTTCATTTTAGACTCCACGTCGGGCCGCATCTGCTTCCTGGGCCAGCTGGTTCAGGAACGAAAAGAACGCCGGCGATTGGCCGATGAAGAGTCCCATGTCGGTCAAGAACTTGACCACGCCCATGGCGATCCCATTTGTCTCGGTAGGACGAATGATCGAACATACCGGGAGGTTTGGGCTGAGGAACTGGCATGGCTCAGGCATGATCAGGTTAGTCTGAAAGGTCTCCGTATCAAAAGGAGGAGAATTCAGATCCGGAAACGTCAGACCATTAGTGGGGTCGGTCAGAGGAGGCGCATTGCCCGCCTTGTCCGACCATGTCTGAAAGTGCATGGTCTCGGTGGGACCGATGCTGATCAGGATTCGCAACACTTCCACACTCGTCGCCCTCTGCGCCATCGCTGGGTAAAGGCTATTTCCACCTTGTTCAATAGTTGGAAAATGGAATCCCGCCGTGTTGGCAATTGCCTGGATGTGTTTAGGAGGGCTCAGATCGGCATCAGTTCTGGGGATTGCCGTAAACTGCCCATTATGCAAGTCCGGCGCTGCCTGGGGAAATGTGAAATTGGGTTCGAGGTCAGGATTATGGACGCGGGCGCGGTACCGGGTCCACCAACTGGTGTCGAGAGTGAGCTGCATGAGGTTTGTAAGCCGTAGCTTTCCGCTAGAGCCGGTGGCGGTGCTGCCCGGCAAGGTGCGGAACCGATTCAGATGGACTGGCAGCGCACCCTTCGACACCAGGTATGCATTGAGGAAGTTTTGGTGGGTGAACTCATCCTCGGTATTATCATGGATGTACTGGTCCATATCCCCATCCAGGACTTTCAGGGCAGCAGTGTAGATTCGATTTCCACTTCCGCCCGGGACTTCGCTGTCTTGGATTCCCCCGAGCTCGTTGTACTGCACCCAGAAATCGGTCTCGAGGATTTCCGCCGCAGCCGCGAACCTGAGCATAGCGGCGTCGCCTGTTGTGATCGCGCTGACATCGCCAAAGGCTTTTGAGGCCGACCCAAACAGTGCGGCTCCGGGACCAAGCGCGACCGCGCCGAGTCCGATGCGGCGAAGAAAAGATCGCCGCGGAAGAGTGCGCGGGGGTGGTGAGAGATTGGCAACTTGAGGTGACAGTTGACTTTCGAATTTATTCATAGTGGTTTCCTTTCATATTGGTTTGGTGTTGGGGTTTGCTGTTAAACCAATGAGTCGTGACGCGGCGCTAGTCATCGACTTCATACCCATAGAATCGCAACGATCTGGGTCGCGCGCCGCACTGGAAAAGTAACGCCGTTGTTACTTTTGCGGCTCGTTGAAGCGGGCGATTAACCTTCTGTTTTCGATGGCGTTGTTACTCTGGGTCGAAGCGAGCGTTTTATAATGGTTCGCGAATCGTGTAACCAACGTGACGTACCGTGTGAATGAGTGGAGGATCCCCGATTTTTTTCCGCAACCGGCCGATGAAAACCTCGACTAACTTCGTGTCGTATTCGTGTTCGTGCTCCCAAACGCGCTCGCATAATTCGGTGCGCGTAAAGACGCGGCCCGGCTCGCGCATCAGCACCTTCAACAAGGTCAGCTCCCTGGTAGACAACTCGATTCGTCGCGTGTCGCGATAGACTTCGTGGTTCGCCACATCGAATGTCAGATTTCCCACCCTTAACCTCAGCAAAGGTTCTTCCGGATATCGCCGGCCGAGTGCGCGCACTCTTGCGATCAGCTCTTGCATGGCAAATGGCTTGGGTAAATAATCGTCCGCGCCGAGTTGTAGTCCTCTTACGCGATCGCTGACTTGGCCTCGAGCGGTGAGAATGAGAACGCGGCTGGTCACATGTTGCGCTCGCATTCGCCGCAACACTTCAAACCCGTCCATCCGCGGCAGTCCGAGATCGAGCACGATCAAATCGAATGCATTCTCCAACATCATTTGCAGAGCCGTTTCCCCATCGTGAACGACAGCTGGATCATGGCTGTCTTCGGTTAGGGCAGAGGCAATTTGTCGTGCCAAGCGCACTTCATCCTCGACCACAAGAACGCGCATGACTGGAGCATCGGCCACGCTGTTTAGAAGCGCACCGTAAATTGCGCCGCTAGGAGATGATTATCGTCACTCGAGCCGGAAGTTTCCTTTTGAAAACTATATTGAAGCTTGAGCTGGGCATGTGATGTAAAACGATAACCGGCTGCGACATCGATCCGCCCCAGATCATTGCTCCATTGCCTGCTAGCTGAGCCGATGTCGATCTTGCCAAAGAGCTGCTGGTTCCAGCGCACCGCGCCGAATAATTGCGGCGTAAATTTGTATCTGGTCTCAAAATAATAGGCGAACGTGTCGGCGTTACCGACACGCGGCACTTCGAAGCGGGCCTCGTAAACTTCCGCCCACAATTGCAAATGGTGCCAGGCGAAGCCTGCATCCTGTCCGAGAATGAGCTCGCGATAGTCATCGAGATCGCGCCCCCGTGGCAAAGTTGGTTCGGCTTCCGAACGAAAATAGGCATCGTCGCCGGCAGACAAACCGAAGTTCCAAGCTTGGCTGGGCCGAAACCCTATTCGCGCATCAAAACTCGGTTGGTCGAACCCATTGTGAGTGATGTTCCAGGACGATGGCCGCGATGAGAGCGAGGCGTTTTTCATTTCGGCGGCATAATCAAATTGGCCGAACCGCCCCGAAACAGAAAGGCCACTGGCATAGCTTGGTCCCCAGATCACCGGATTGAATTCGTATTTCGAAGCATCAAAGCTACCGACAAAATCTAATGCGGAGGCGGGCGCGGATTTGTCCCGGATGGGCGTGACGTTTTCATAAACTAGCGGTGCATTCACAAAAGGGTTGTCCCATGATAAGTGCCGCGGCACCCAATTGCCGATGACGGTCGCGAACTTCCCGACCTGCAAAGTGAATCGGCCATCTTCCCACGGCGTGATACGAAGCGCGTACTCATCCAGCCGAATCTGGGCGCCGTGATCGCTCGGATCGAATCCGCGATCGAGTCGCGATTGCGCAAAAAAATAAAACTGCGACCCGAGCTGAGCATCAAGAAAAAGTGTCAGACGCGGATTGAAGAGATTGTCGATCTTACTATCGATCAATCCTGGAGCCGGCTGCTGGAAATGGTAAACCTCCAGATCCAACGTCCCGCTCAAGCGCGCCCGGAGATTATCTTGAAAAGCAGTGACGGTCAGCGCGCTATCGAGCCGCTCAAAAAAATCCTCCACTTCGAGCGCTTGAGCTGTGACGGCCACAGCGCAGAAGCCGAGCGCTACAAGACCCTTCATTTAAGACATAGAACCCCGGTCTGGGCTCGCCCGGCTCGCGCGAAATCGCACTTCGAACTCGGTCGAGTCGTTCTCCGATTGCACGAGCCTTAAGTCGCCGCCGTGCAATCGCGCGAGCTCACGGGCCAAATTCAATCCAAGTCCGTGGCCGGAAATGGCAGACCTGGTCGAGTCGCGATGGAACCGTTCAAAAATGTGTTCTTTGGCAGAGCGCGGGATCGGTGGCCCGCTGTTGCTGATCGTAAGCACAACTTGCTCGTTTTCCTGACGGACGCGGGCGCGAATCCAACCGCGCGGTCGGTTATACTTGTGCGCATTTTCCAAGAGATTCTGGACAATCAACGATGTGTAACGTTCCTCGCCTGCCACGTACAACTCGGATGGGATTTCTCTTTCGATCTTTATGTTGCGACCATCGCTGAGCGCTCCGAGATCATCGAGCCATTGATCGACAAGGTGGCTCAAATTGACCGGCTTGGCGTCGATCCGCAGATGCCCAGCGTCCATTCTTGAAAGGAGAAGTAAGTCTTCGATGACTCCCGTTAATCGGTGAGTCTGATGCAACAGGGCAGAAAGCTCTTCGTACACTTCAGGTTTGAAGTCTTCGCGCGTCAGCAATCCCTCGAGACCCGCACGAAGGACTGTTACCGGAGTCTTCAATTGGTGCGACGCGTCGGCCGAATATCTGGTCGATCTCTTTAACTCCTCACTGGTTGAAACGAGCGCTGCCTCGGCGCGTTTTCGGTGCGCGCGATTCATCTCCGAATCCATCGCCAGCTTCTCCACCGGCGCTGAAAGCCGGACCGCAGTGAAATGACTCGCGAAGAAACCACCGAGCAAAAGCAAGACGCCCGCGGCGCCGATCTGCCAGCGCAGCCGTTGCTGGCGCGCATCGGAATCGGCCAGTGGGTAAATGCAAACTTCGTAGGCTGGCGGAAAGAGCGAACCTGGATTGAGGCGCTTGTAAAATAAGAGTTGTGGTGTGCCATTTACGCGGACGATGAAATTGCTTTGCGCGCGATCGGAGCGTGCGACAGCGTTGTTCATTTCCGAAGCGAGGGCAGCTTCCGCGGAATCGGAAAGCGAGGCCATGTGCACGCGGCCATCGACGCAAATCCCGCTCTTCATTCCGGAACGCGCGCTGTCGCCTGCAAGCTCGAAAGGCTTGAATCCGACGACGAGGGCGGAAATGACTTCGCCCGTATCGGAAGAAAAAATCGGGATCGCAATTATCTCGTCAATGATTAGCCCGGAAGGATTGCCATTTTCCACGAGATAGCCGATTTGCTGTGTCCGGGGTAATCGCCTGAGCGCTAGCGCGGCTTCCGTCTGCACATCCAACTCTCCAACGTCCGACGGTTTTGATAGCGGGAGAACGGATCCGGTTTGGTCCAGAAAACGGTAGAACCTCGCATGAAGCGATTTGGCGGATTGTTCCGTCGCCGACTCCTCGTCTTCCATCAAGTCGCGCAATTCATCTCTGGCGCTTGGATAGAGTAAGTCGAGGGCGTTGTCTTCCAGTGCGGCATGAATGCGCGGTTTCGAAGCGAGTGCGCGACAACGTTCTGCCAGCGCCGCATGTCGCAACTCTTGAAGTTTATCAAGCGCGGAGAGTTGGCCTTGAAAGTCTTGCTGCAAGCCACGTTCGACGTTCGCGGCCACGTTGCGTTGCGCAAAATAGAGTCCGAGTCCTGTCATCACTGCGACCACGACCATCATCGCGGTCGCCAACTTCGTTCGAAAATGTGCCACGCTGCGTTTATCTGCCCGAGGCGAGGGATTCACGGGAAGTCGACGTGCGCGGTGGCTCCGCTCTTCAGTTCTACCGGTTGCTGGCGCGTTGTTTTGCTGTCGATCCACGCCTTGAGCGTGTAGCGGCCGGAAGGAAGTCCGCTCAATCGAAATCGGCCGTCGGCATCCGTGAGACCAAAATGAGGAGTGTCGAGAACGAGAATGAGCCCGCGCATGTGTTCGTGAATCTCACAACGAAGAGTCACGAGTCCCGCTTTATCGAACACTTCCGAGGGAATCGGGCGCTCGTCGGGGCGATAGCGGCCCAAGTCAAAGCGCTTAGCCGGAGAGTAGGAAAAAATATTGTGGTAGGTATCGTCGAGGTTCGGGAATTCTACTTTTGTCCCGGCCTGCACCGGCAGGAGCGGCGGAAGGAAAGCCAAATTTTTTTGCGCGATCTGTTTCGTGGACGGCGGACCCGGTTTGGGAAAAGAACCGTCGAGATAAACAACTGCCAGCGGCGGCAGGGTCGAGAGAACGCCACCGGTCGTGACAATCTCGTAGCGTTTCGCCATCACAGGTATCGCGTGCGATTTTTGCAGTTCCACTCGCCCCTCAGCGACTGCTTGTGCGAAAACCGATTCGGGTAGGAGAACGAAGAGCGCGTTCAACCAAACGAGCCGCTGCAAGCGCATCGCTCGCCAATTTACAAGCGTTGCGCTGGACGAAAAGTCTTCACCATTGGTTGATCCGGACATCGCCGCGAAGATCTAACGCGAGCCGCTCTTCGATGTTGCGCGCTTTTTCGGCCACAGCTCCAAATTCGCCGCCGTCTCGAAGATCGACATCCTCGGCGCGTGCATGACAATTGAATTGGTTTTGTGCATTCCAGTTGCGCGGAATTTGTTTACAGTCGTCTGATCTCATGGCGCTGGAAATGAAAAAAGAATGTGAAAAGTGCGGCAGCACCCTGGCCGCAGATGACGAAGCTTACATTTGTAGCTATGAATGCACCTTCTGTCGTGAGTGCACGGCTTCCCTGAATTCGATTTGTCCGAATTGCGGTGGTGAGCTGGTGCCGCGTCCGCGAGCGGGGAAAGTAAATCGCGCAGCTACCGGCGAGACTTGATCCGGTAAGTCAGGAAACATTCATCGCCCACGACGCGCATCTTTTTCATCACGCAATGGACGCTGGCCGGCAAAAATTCTTTGCTTAGTCCGGTAAGCGTCGGCGCGTCGGCTCCGCCAAATAAATAGGGCGCAATGGTGAGATTAAGTTCATCGACCAATCCGACTTCGAGCAACGAACGAAAGAGAACCGGCCCACCTTCACATGCGAGCCTGCGAACTTTGTAATCGCGCCGCAAAGTCCGCAGCATCTCGACAAGATCGACATCTTGGCCGTTGGCCAGATGAAGATCCGCTTTATCCGTCAGTGCGGCTCGCACTTCTTTCGGCATTCGTTTCGTCGAGAAAATTAGAATTGGTCCCGCTTTCGCGGGATCGGACTGAAAAATTTTCAGTTGATTGTCGATCTTGCCTTCGTTGGAAATGATGACGCGCAATGGTCCTGGAGTTTGTCCGCGTTTGATCCGCTCCGCCACCAGCTCTGCCGGCAAGCCGAGCCGAACATTGTCGCGCTTGAGCGTGCTGTGCCCGATCATCACGGCATCAGCAAGTGCGCGTTGTCGGAACAAATGCTGTTTGTCTTCGCGCGAAGTGAAATCGACCGGCGCAAAATCGCGGGTCGTGATTCTGCCATCAACCGTCATGGCAAAAGTGGCGCTGACAAACGGCCGAGAAATGTCGGTGCTGCGTTTGCGCGATGCTGTCCGTCCGGCTCGTACCGCCCGTGCGGCTGCGGCTTGCACCTTACTGCGGCTCTTGGATTTCATGCTCCATCGTGGCCACTTCGCGCTCCATTTCGCGCAGGCGCACGCGTTTGGCGAGGCCGCTCGGTTTGTAGAAGAAGTAAACAATGCCGCCCGGCGC
>JALYKJ010000343.1 GCA_030774845.1 Verrucomicrobiota bacterium | reverse complement strand
AGCTCAGATTCATTCTTGCTGTTAAATGCCAGTCCAACGCCAGTGCGGCTCGCACCTCGGACCCAATTGAGTCGTTGGATGAAATCGTGCCACCAAAGTCCGTAACGTAACGCCGGGCTGGTTGAGTGCGGCAATTGTGACGGCGCATATCTCATTTCCTCGAGCGCGGCGGATTCTTCCGAGGGAAGACCGCTTGGGTTCAGTTTGCGGATAAAGACGCTCGCGTTTCGAATCGCAACCGCCTTGTCGATCTTCGTTGCCGGCAGTTGGATGTCGATCCTATGAGCTCTTGCTCCTGCTCTTGCTCGATGGTGTTCGGTGGTTTCGGCGCACAAAGCCGGTTCGGTCGCGATCGCGGCAAACGCAGCTTCGTTCACGTCGCTCTTATCGGCCTTGAGCCATTTCGATTGGGAATGGCTGTGAATCTCGCCGCTGCTTTTTGCGAACAGTTCGTTATCAAAGGCGATGACGAGTGTGTGCTGGGCGCGGGTCAGCGCCACATAGAGCAAGCGTTCCATTTCCTGGCGATTCTCGCGTTCGAGTAACTCCTGGATCTCCTCGGTTGCGTCCGACAAATCGAGAAGAACAATCGTCTCGCCGGTCTCGCGGATCTTGAGCAGACGCGGATAACGCGGCGAAGCCGACCGCACGTCGCGGGTCAGAAACGGAACGATCACCGCCTGCCACTCCGAGCCTTTTGCTTTTTGCGATGTGATCAACTGAATCGCGTCCGGACGAGACGGGCGGATCTCGCGCGGATCGGCGAAATGCGTTCGCAAGTGTTCGGCAAATTCGGTCAAGGTCATGGTCTCGGCTTCGGACGAGCCGGCCAGCGCGAGCAGCGTATCCAGCTCACCGTCCAGATTCTCAAAGTCATTTCCCGGCAGCGCATCGAGCCGCTCGCGCAATTGTGTTCGAGTTACAATTTCGTTAACCGCATCGAACAACGGCATTGGCAGGATCGACAATCGTAGCTGCGCGAGCAGGCTCAGTTTTTTAGAAACGATATCGGCGCCGGTAGTGAGCGTCTCGATTTGGAAGCGATCGCCGTGACCTTGCGAAAAAACTGCCAGATCGTGATCAGAGATTCCGAAGAGCTCGCGGAGGAGTCCCGCAATCTCATAACCGCACCGGGGCTGCGACAGTACTATTAAGAGGGCGGCCAACCAAGCGTAGGCCGGGCTGTCGCCTTTCAGTTCTTTTTCCGATTGGATTTGGACGTTGAGGCCGGCCGCCCGCAGACCGCGCCGCAATGTCTGAAGCCATTCTTTGCGGGGACAGAGAACGGCCACATCGCGCCAGGTCTCGGCCCGGAGTTTGGCCAGACCGGTTTCTTGCAGCCATTTCCCAAGCTGGCGCGCTTCTTCGGCGGCTTTGCGCGCGTCCGAGACTTTGCCCCTCGGGTCTGGTCGCAACTTCGCGGGCTGCAAATTGAGACGCATCACTTGTCCCGGCAAAACTTGCGGCCGCGGATTCAGTTCGACGAATGCGATCTGATGATCCCGGTCGTTGAGAATTTCGCGAAACGTTTCATTCACGAAATCGAGCTGAGCGGTATCGAGCCGGAACGTCACCGAAAATTGGAGCGCCTCGGCCGCGCGCGTTTCGACCAGCGTGTCGTGGATTCGGCGATATTTGGAAAGATCAGCACGGTCGCGGTAGATCGACTGCTGAAAATCGCCGACCATGCAGAAGTGCCCCGGTCGCGGAGGATCAGCTTTGGTCTCGAGCCAATCGCCGATGGCTTTCGGCGGGCGAGCAAGTTCAAGCAGAAGGGAAAACTGCCGCGGATCGGTATCCTGCGCCTCATCCAAAATGACACGAAAAGATTTTTCCCGAATTTCCCGCCCGATCTTTGGATGTTTCGTCAACTCAAGCGCGAGCGCGATTTGATCGTCATAGGTTAATAGGCCACGCGCGATTCTAAATTCGCGATAATCGCGCTGCACTTCCGCGGCTACGCAAAGTGCGGCCTGATCGATCCATCGCCGGACCGGCGCGAACGCTTCGCGTTTGATGCGAACGAAATCTTTCGCCTTGGAAAAACAAATCGGCCACCGGACAAAATCTTCAGTGCTACGCCACCGTTGTTCCGCGCGTTTCAATTCCTTTTGATACGGCGGCACGGTTTGCAGTGTTGCTCCCTTGGCGGAATAGCGGTGAACCGCGCTGAAGTCGGTGTCCGGACATTTTCCCGCAGGCGGATCACCCGGCTCTAAATCCGAGCGGCGCCCGAGCTCCATCAACGCGCGCGCTTGCACGTGCCGGAGCAGTTCGCGGCGATTTTCATCCGAAAGCGAGCGGCCGATCGTTGTCTGCTGCTGCACAAATTCGTTCCAAAC
>JALYKJ010000342.1 GCA_030774845.1 Verrucomicrobiota bacterium | reverse complement strand
TCCTCGTTGCTCCAAGTGTAATGACAATCCTGGCAATAAAATTCCTTAGGGATGACCTTGATCGCACAAAGGAGTCCCACCAACGCCGGAGTCAGAAACTTCCGCGTCATTTGCGGATACTCGATGTTTGAGGATCCGCACTGCGGGCAGCGAATGATGGCTGCAGCCACATCAGGATCGGTCGTTTCCCATGCGATCATCAAATTCTGCGCGCGCTCGAAATCGGCGTCATCCACCATCACTTTGGCGTTAGCCTGCGGGCGCGACATGAACGCGACCGCCTGAAGGTGGCCTTCATTATGAACATCGGCGTTGATCCCGGCCTGCTGAAGGCGCTGCTTCAGACGCTTCGCCTTGTCTGGTTCGTTGAATGTCGCGATCGTCACCATGGCTTTATTTTGCAGTGCCGCTGCCTCCCTGAGCAAACATCAACTACTGGCCAAGTGCAAGATTCGGCGGCGGGAACCAATGGTAGAGCATGAGATAAACGAACACGCCGGTGACCGAAACATAGAGCCAGATCGGCATCGTCCAACGGCCGAGCCGGCGATGTCGATCCCAGCGGCGTTGAAAAACGGGCACGAGAGTTACGATCACCAACGGCAAGGTGACGAACGCGAGCAACACATGGGTGATGAGCATTGGAAAATAGATCCACGCGATCAAACCGGAGTAGCCGGAGGATTTTTCGCCGGCGTGCGCGTGATAGACGATGTAACCGACGAGAAAACCGGTCGATGCGATCAGGGCTATAATCATGCACGGCACGTGTCGCTGCCAGATGTTGCGCCGGATCCAGAACCAGCCCGCGGAAATAAAAATGGTGCTCACCGCGTTAAGCGACGCATTGATCGCTGGCAGATCATTGATTGTCATCGCCACAGATTCACACAGATGAAGCACAGATGAAAGAGGTGCGAAGCTGTTCGGAAAAAAATCTGTGTAAATCTGCGTTCATCTGTGGCTCTGTACGGGTTCACTGATGCCAACTGTTGTTGAGGAAGCAAAGGCGGTTGAGAACGCGCAAGATCGACAATCGACCTTCGCGCGTCAGCTCGCGATTTCCATTTTGCGCGTCGCGGTTGTTCTCGTTATCGCGGCTGCGATCGGCGGCGGGTGGTATATGGCGCGAAAAGGCTTCGGCCACCAATGGCGCTCGCGGATTGTGGAGGAATTGCACCGCCGCGGTGTTGAAGCGTCGATAGGCCATCTCACGCTCAATCCATTTCGCGGCCTGGTCGCGCGCGATGTGCGCATCTTTAGTTATAGAGACCGCACTAACACGCTCGCGTTCATCAGCGAAATCGTGCTCGATATCAATTACGCCGCTTTCTTTCACCATCAGCCGTTTCTCAGCGCCCTCGACATTCGCAATGCCGAGGTCACGCTTCCGCTGAAAGGTCCGCAAGGCAAAACCGAGCAGCCACAGCTGCGAAAATTTTACGCCCACATTTATTTTCCACCGGAACAAATTTACGTCAGTCAGGCGGAGGGAACTTTCTGTGGCGTGCGCGTCTCAGCCACCGGTCAATTGATTAAACGGGCGGATTATCAGCCGTCGCCGCCGTTGTCGGAAGAGGAACGGCAAAAACGATTATCGATCGTTCGCCGGATCGTGACCGAACTGCAGCGATTTAATTTTCCAAACGGTCCGCCTTCACTGCAGGTGAAATTTAACGGCGACCTCGCTCAACTCGAAGACGCGCGCGGAGAAGCGACACTCCAGGGGAATTTGCTGAAGCGAAAGGACTACGAGATGCGCGACTTCATCGCGTCGGCGGAGTGGAGCAATCAGACGCTCAACGTTTCGCGATGTGAATGGAGCGATCGTTTGGGCGGCTTCGCCGCGACCGCAAACTGGAGCCGGCGAACTAACACCGCAAACTTTCAAGCTCGGAGCAGCCTCGATCTCAAATTATTGCTCGACGCTGCCGACGCCGGCGGCGCGCTGGCTGACGTCACGTTCAATTCGCCGGCGGTCATCGACGTTTCGGGTTCGGCGAATTTTGCCGGCGAGAAGCCGCAGATAAAACTGATCGGCCACGCGGCTGTCGACAATATCGCCTACAAAAATTTGCCGCTCTCGGAGTGTCGGATGGAATTTTCCTGGGACGGCGAGCGGACCTGGTTGCGCGATATCCGAATTCGACACCCAACCGGCGATCTTCACGCGGAGGTGTTCGAAGCGCCTAACGAGTTTCGGTTGAACATCGATGGGCCGCTGGCGCCGGGCGAATTGCGGCCGTTCGTCTCGCCGGAGGTACAGGAATTTCTTGGGGAATGGGAATGCTCGCGCCCGCCAGTGATTCAACTCGCTATTCGCGGAAAAGATCGACATCCGGAAAGCTGGCAAGGCGACGGAAACATCGCGCTCGATCGCACCCGGTTTCGCGGTCAATGGATGAACAGCGCGACCGCGAAAGTGCATTTTGCTGACGGCGCGGTTACTTATGAAAATTTCCGGATCGTGCGCGAGGAAGGCGTTGGTACCGGAACTTTTACTTACGACTTTGCCAAACACGAAGTCCGCATTTCGAACATCAAAGCGAATGTTCGCCCGGCGGAAGTCGCCTTTTGGATCGATCCGGATCTGCCCAAAAATGTCGCGCCTTACAAATTTCATCAGCCGCCGACAGTCACGGCAAACGGCGTCTATCAATTTCGCGGCGGAACGGGCACGCAACTTGAGATCAATGTCGATGCGCCGGCCGGGATGGATTACGTTTTTCTCGGCAAGACTTTGCCATTCCACAGAATCGCCGGACGACTTCTTTTCACCAACGATCATCTGCAGATTGTCGATCTTCGAGGCGGACTTTTTGCCGGGAACGTGCGCGGCAATGCCGACATTTCGCTGGCGCACGGCGATCCTCGTTATCACGCCACGCTGGCGGTCGACGGTGTGGATTTCCCACGACTGACCGATCTTTACTACAACTACAAAACCGCGCACGGCCAGCTCAGCGGGACGTACGATTTCACCGGTCTCGGCGACAACTCGCGAGCAATGCAGGGCAGTGGCAAGATGAACGTGGCCAACGGCGACGTTTTCGCCATTCCGGTGTTCGGACCGCTCTCGGGAATTTTGAATCTGGTTGTTCCGGGCGCGGGCTACAGCATCGCGCGGAATGCGAGCGCTGATTTCACCGTCCAAAAAGGGATCATTCACACTGAAAATTTCGAAGTCGCTGGAAGACTTTTTTCCATGCTCGGCAGCGGCGACATTTATTTCATGGACGACAAACTCGACTTTGATGTGCGGATCGATCCGAAAGGGCCGGGCGTCTTGCTTGCGCCGGTTTACAAACTTTTCGAATACAAAGGCGAAGGCAGTCTAAAAAATCCCGATTGGCATCCGAAAAGGTTTTAGAAATTCGGCTTTGCTGCTATCCGTGTAAATCCGCAGCCTGCCTGCCGTAGCTTAATACGAAGGCGGGTAATCCGCGGTTCTTGTTAGCATGAAAAAAATCGGAATCCTATTTGGTCAGGAACACAGTTTTCCGCCGGCGTTTGTCGAGCGGGTAAATCAAAAGACCGGCGGGCGCGACATCGTGGCGGAGTTCGTCAAGATCGACAAAGTGATCCAGGGCGAGCCGTGTGGCTACGACGTGGTGGTTGATCGCATTTCGCAGGATGTGCCGTTTTACCGCGCGTGGTTGAAAAACGCCGCGCTCACCGGCACCGCGGTAGTGAACAATCCGTTTTGGTGGAGCGCAGACGAAAAGTTTTTCAACAACGCGCTCGCGACCAAGATTGGGGTGGCTGTTCCACGGACAGTTCTGCTTCCATCAAATCAGCCGCCGCCGGACACGAACGAAAAATCTTTTCGCAATTTGGAATACCCACTGAACTGGGAAGTGATTTTCAGCTACGTCGGTTGGCCGGCGTTTTTCAAACCGTTCGCGGGCGGCGGCTGGAAAAATGTATATCGGCTGCACAACCCGGAAGAATTTTACCGGGCCTACAACGAAACCGGCCAACTCGTGATGATGCTTCAGGAGGAAGTGAAGTTCGACATGTATTTCCGCTGCTACTCGATCGATCAACGCCACGTGCGCATCATGCCGTACGAGCCGCGGCATCCGTATCATTTGCGTTATCAAACCGAATGGCAGGTGCCGCCGGAAATTTTGCAGAAAGTCGAACAGGGCGTGCTGCGGTTGAACGAATATCTTGGTTACGATTTGAACACGGTTGAGTTCGCAATCCGCGACGGCGTTCCGGTCGCGATCGACTTTTGCAACCCGGCGCCGGATGCGGAAGCCGCCAATGTCGGACAGGCGAATTTTGAGTGGGTGGTTGAAGC
>JALYKJ010000341.1 GCA_030774845.1 Verrucomicrobiota bacterium | reverse complement strand
AGTGACTTCCAGCGCGCACGCGGAGTAGCCTTGTCTCTGCGCCCAAACGACAGCCAGGCGCTTCAGGCGAGAGTGCGCCTCTGTTTCGCCGCGACTGCTCGTTATCCGCTGAGCCATTCGGCCAATTCACGTGCCCAATAAGTCACGATAATGTCGGCGCCCGCGCGCTTGAGCGAAGTCATGATCTCAAGAACCGCGGCGCGTTCTTCGACAATTCCTTTTTCAGCGGCCGCTTTGATCATCGCGTATTCACCACTTACGTGATACACCGCGGTCGGCTTGCGAAAGCGCTCGCGCACGCGCCAGAGAATGTCGATGTAGGGCAACGCCGGCTTGACCATGACGATGTCCGCGCCTTCATCGATGTCGAGTCCGACCTCGCGCAGCGCCTCATCGGCATTTGCCGAATCCATTTGATAGGAGCGGCGATCGCCAAATTGTGGCGGACTTTCTGCAGCTTCGCGGAACGGACCGTAAAAAACAGAAGCGAACTTCGCCGCGTAACTCATGATCCCGGTTTCTGTGAACCCACTGGCATCGAGCGCTTCGCGAATTGCGCCGATGCGACCGTCCATCATGTCGCTGGGCGCGACCATGTCCGCGCCGGCCTGCGCGTGAGAGAGCGCGGTTTTCACCAGGAGATCAACAGTCTGATCGTTCAGAACATGGAAATGGTCACCGTCGATGCGCGTTACACCGCAATGGCCGTGACTCATGTATTCGCAAAGGCAAACATCGGTAATCGCGACCACTTCCGGACATTTGTCCTTAATTGCGCGCAACGCTTTTTGCACCACGCCGTCCTCGGCATAAGCGCCGCTTGCTTTATCGTCTTTGCTTTCAGGAACTCCAAAAAGCAAAATTGCTTGTAGCCCGATTTGCTGTGCGCGACGCGCTTCGTCGCCAAGCGCACTGAGCGGAAGCTGAAAAACGCCGGGCATGCTCGCGATCGGCCGTCGTTTGTCGATCTTTTCGCTCACGAAAAGAGGCAGCACGAAGTCGTGCGCGGTGAGATTGGTTTCGCGAACGAGATTGCGCAGAGCTGGAGACCGGCGCAACCGTCGTGGACGATGAACCAATTTTCGCACGTAGCGAGGCTACGCATTTGCAGATTGCGCCGCAAGTTCGCTACTTGACCTCGGTGCGTCTTCGCAGTGAAGTCGCACATCGTGGGGACGACAAATTACTTGCTGATCGATATCAGCAATTCATTCACCAAGCTTGCGTTCGCGACGCGGCGACGGATTTTGGACCCGGTACGAATACCAACGGACAAATTTACCAGCGCGGCGCTCGGACGATTTGTGAGACGACACTCGCCACGGCGAGTCCGTCCGGGGGCGGACAAGATCGACAACATCTTCGTTGTTTGCTCGGTGGTGCCGAGAAAAAACGGCGTGGTCCGGAAAGCGGCGCGACGAAGCAAGATTTTGTGGTTAACGCCGCAAGTCCAGCTCGGGGTTGGAATCGATTATCCAAATCCGAAAAAAATTGGGCCGACCGCCTGGCGAATGCGGCGGCGGTCGCGGCGATTTACGGATGTCCGGCCATCGTTGTCGACTTCGGGACGGCGGTCACATTCGATATCGTCTCTGCGCAACGAAAATACATCGGCGGAGTGATTGCACCGGGATTGGAATCGATGACGAATTTTCTTTATCAGCGCACTGCACTGTTGCCGAAGCTTTCTCTACAAGAGCCGCGCTCGGCGGTTGGAAGATCGACAATCGAGGCGATGCGCTCCGGTGCCGTGATCGGTTATCGCGGACTGGTGCGGGAGATCATTGCCAGGATCAAGACCGAGCGTTTCCCTCGGAAGCAAGTGCACGTAATTGCGACGGGGGGTTACGCGGATTTGATCGCGGCACGTCTGCACGAGGTCGATGCCGTGCACCCGAATTTGACTCTGGAAGGCCTGCGAATTATCGCAAATCTCAACCTTTAACCGGGCGCGATTCTTGCTGTCCTGCGTGCGGGAAAATCCTCCTCGAGCGTCAAAATTTAGGCTTGTCATCGAGCTCGCGGAAGGGTTTCATGTGGGGGAGGCCATGAAGATTCGCAAAATCGCGGCAGTCGCAGTGTTGGTGCTTGGTTCCTTGGCAGCGGACAACGTTGCCCCCTCGAAAGCGGAACTCGAAGCAATGTACGACAAAGCTTTTCGAGCATTCGACGCGAATAGCTTTCCGGAAGCGCTGAAAGAACTCGACGCGATCGACGCGCGTCAGCCGGACCTCGCCGAATCGCAGAATTTACGCGGCGTGATCATGATGAGGCAAGGCATCTATGACAAGGCGGAAGCCGCCCTGCACGAAGCATTGCGCATCGATCCGAAATTCTGGAACGCCCGCTTCAATCTGGCCGAGATTCCATTTCTAAAAAAGGATTGGGCTGAGGCACGCAATCGCTTTCAGGAATTACTTTCGAGCAACGCGTCCGAGCTGCAGGGCGAAGCGACCCAACTCATTCAATATAAAATCCTCTTAACTTATTTGCTCGAAGGAAAAGAGAACATGGTCGATTCGATTTTGGCCAAGTTCGAGCTTTCCCCGGACACGCCGGCAGTCCACTACGCAAACGCTGCTATCGCACTGCAGCAAAATAAGACGAAGGAAGCGAAGGATTGGATGTCACAAGCGGAAAAGAATTTTTCGCCGCAGTTGAACAAGCTTTTTGCCGAGTCGCTCTATGAAGTGGGTTGGCTGCAAAAACAGGCCGGCCAAACACGTGCGGCCCTCGAGCTGACCACAGCAGCTGAGCGCGCGGCCAGGAGCAAGGCGTTTGCGCGCTCACGCGTCGAGCAGGCACGGCAGGCTTATCAGCAACGCGATTTTGTCGCCGCCCGTAAATTTATCGATGACGCGGACGCGGCCGATCCGAACCAAGCAGCAACCCTGAATTTGCGCGGCGAAATTTTGCTCGAGCAAAAGCAATTCGATCAGGCCGAGGCCGAATTCAAAAAGGCGTTGAAAGCCGATTCAAAATTCCGCCAGGCGCAATTCAATCTGGCGTTGGTGCCGTTGAAGAAAAAGGATTACGCCACAGCGCGCGATCGATTTGAAGCGCTCTTGAGCAAGACACCGGGCGGAGACAAAAGCGAGGCGGCGCAGCTCATCAAATTCAACGTCTACATGACGTGGTTGCTCGAAGGCAAAGACAGTCGTGCGCAGAAGTTGATGGAGCAGTTCGAGTTTACCGGCGACACGCCGGCTCTTTATTATGCGCAGGCCGCTTGGGAGTTTAAGCACAACAATCCAACCAAGGCGACTGATTGGATCACTTCCGCCAAGAAAATTTACTCGCCCGCGCTGAATGTTGTTTTCGCGGATTCTTTTTACGATCTCGGCTGGATGCAAAGCCCCGCGCTTGCGGCATCGCCGGCGCCAGCCGCGGAAGCCGCAACTGCTTTAGCTGAAGCGCAGACCGAATCAAGTCCGGCAATAGAACCGAGCCCAATTCCTGGAGCAGCGGTTGCGAAGGGTAAGGCATCTGAATCCAAGGCAAAGACTGCCGCTGCGCCGCTAATCGCCGGAATGCAGGCGACTGCAGCCAAACCGGAAGAGCCAGCGGCCAGTACCGCCGTTACGCAATCCTCTGGTGTCCCGCCGGGATCACTTGCCGCTGGCAGTCCAGCCAGACCTGAAGAGATTCCGACGTCGCCCGCGCCCAATTTCTCACCTGTCGTAGAAACGCCAGTCGCAGGGGCCGCTGCGCCGGCTTCAGCCGCAGCTCCGGCTGTGCGCGAACAACCAGCAGTTGCGCAATCGCAGCCTGCCACAGCGCCTGTTCAGCCGGGGCCTCCAGTTCCCGCCGCGCAAGCGCCAGCAGCCGCCGCAGTATCGACTACACCGGCGACCGCGCTTGCACCTGCGCGCGTTGGCGAGGTCTCCCGCGGAAAATTCGAAACTGGAAATCTGTTTGCTGCCATTTTGGTTTTGGCCGGCATCGGGGTGATCGGGTGGGTGATCGTGTTCGAAATCCGTCGCCGTGGAATACATTTCCCAAGTTTCCGCCGTGCCGCGCCAGCGACTGGTCCGCAGCTGGAAGGTATGGAATATGCAGCCGCGATTCCGGCACAAAGAGAAATGAAAGTTATGCCCCGATTGAGCGGCGGTCCGCGACACGTGTCGCTTAAGTTAAAAGCATCCGAACCGTCGCTCCGCCGCGCAGTAGTTCCGCTCAGCAAACCGGGCCGTGCCTTTGGCGGTGAAACGGTTTTGGAACCTGCAATTGAGGGAAATGGTGAACGCCAACTCGACCTTGAACCGACAGTCGAAACGTTCGAAGCGGTTGGGCCGGTTTTTGAACAGGGCGCGATGCCGATGGAAGCGGTTGGCGAACCGGTCGCGCAACCCGAATGGATCGCACCTGAGCCTGAATTGCCTGCAATTGAAATTCCGGAACCGGTCGTCACTCAAGCGGAAGAAATTATTGTCCCCGAAATTCAGCCGCCGCTCTTTGCGCAAGTAGAAGCGGTTGCCGAACCGGAAATCGAGCCTGTCTTTGCCCAGGCTGCAACGGTTGCCGAACCTGAAATCGAGCCTGTGGGTCAGGGTCAACCGATTCCTCAGTTGACGCCTGTGGAGGAACCGTCGATCATTGAGGTCACCGAACCTGAACCGTCCGGATTTGACGCGCTTCGTCGACGTAGCGAGCCGCCTATTGCTCCGGAACCGGTTTTTGAATCCCGAATTTACGAACCAACCACACCAGTAAACATGCCTGAACCGATCCAAATCCCAACCGCTCCAGCAATGCGAGGTGGCGCACCTCTAGCAGCCGGAGCGATGCAAACGTCCGTCCAACTCAGTTTCGCTTTCGAGATTGCGTCGATGCAGCTGACTCCAACATTCAAGATGGGTGCGTTGCAGTTACGGCCGGCGTCGAAAGTCGTGACCATGCGCCTGGCTGGCTTGGCCCCGCAGCCGGCGATGAACCTCCAGGTGACTTTTGAGATCGCCAGGATTCAGCCTGCCGGAGGAACACTCGGAAGCGTGCGTCTTACGCCCTCGCAACAACAGCGCCCAACCGTCGTCGGATCGCCTTCGTTTACTGTGGGAGGTTTGCATTTGGTTTCCGATTTCGCGGCCGCACCGCTTCAAC
>JALYKJ010000340.1 GCA_030774845.1 Verrucomicrobiota bacterium | reverse complement strand
CCCCAATATCGTCCAGCGCGCCGCATAATATCGCCCCGCTGTGTCGCAAAATTTTCGGCACGGCGCGTTGTCGATCCAGGTTCCACAAACGGGCCGTTCCATCGTCCGAAGTCGTTAGCAACATTTTGCCGGTGCGCGATACGTCGATCGATTGCACCCGCGCTTGATGATCAAATCGCTGCGCGAGCGGATTGCGCGGGGGCGGCTGCCATACACGAGCTGCACCATCTCCCGTCGCGACAAGCAAATTTCGCTGTTCCGCGTTAATGCCGAGACTAACGATTGCACTACTCTCGCGAATCGGTTCACCAATCGGTTTCCCATTGAGGAGGCTCCACTCTTGAACGAAGCCTCCCTCTGTTCCGGTAAAGATCGCTAGGTTATCGGAAGCGAAGCGTGCGCAGCTGACGCGCTGATCGTGTTGCAGAATGTAAGCGCGAACCGGCTCTGCTCCTACTTTCCACAACACTACCTGGTCACCCACAAGTGCGGCGATAAACGCGCCGTCGGAACTAAAGAATGCATTACGCACTTCGGCATCATGCGTCAGCGAATCAGTGATTGGCTGTCCGACCGCCGCATCCCAAATGCGGCATGTCCGATCATCGCTGGCGGTGACAATCATCGTGCCGTCGGGACTGAAGTCCGCCGCATTAACCTGTTCTTCGTGAGTCAACTCGAATAAGCGAAGGCCGTCCGGCAGCTGCCAGATCGCGACGATCTTTCCACTAATCGTCAGAAAAATGTTCGGATCCGTTGGATTGAATACGATGGTGTGAACGTTTTCTTTCTCGTGCAGTTCGGCGAGCCGTGTTCCCCGCGTCATTTCCGAGATGCGCACCGTCCCGTCGGCCGAGCCGGTTACGATCGTCTTTCCATCTCGGCTGATCGCAACCGAATTGATGGAACTTTCGTGCTCCACCCGCCATTTCGGCACCGATTCTCCCGAAGCCGCGTCCCATAATCGAGCGATTCCATCAAAGCCGGTTGTGACCAGGAATTTTCCGTCCGGAGAAAAGACAGCGCGCCGAACAAGAGATGGATGCGACAAAGGACTGCCGAGTTGCCTGCCTGTTTTCGCATCCCAAAGACGCGCAGTCTTATCACGCGATGCGGTTGCAACCTTCAATCCATCGGGACTAAAACATGCGCTGAGTATCGCGTCCTGATGTCGCATCGGCGAGGACAACGGAATCGGCCAGGCGCGTTGCGTTAAGGCAAACCAGAGGCGATCGGCTGCCAGGCCATGCTTGCTCCTATCCAGTTCCGTCGCTCGCGCCAGATACAGAATCGCCGCAGCGGCGTTGCTGCGATCGAACATTTCATGACCGCGGTTGAGATCGTCGGCGACCTTTTGAGCACGAATACGATCGCCCGCGATTTTTGCCCATATAAGCAAACCGCCGAAACTCGTTAACAACACGGCAGCCGCGATGGCAATCCATCGTGTGCGGCGAATCCGCCGTTCGCGCTCGCGTTGTTTGAGGTCGTCGTAATTTACACCGAGCAAACCCGCGATGAGTTTCAGTTTCGCGTTGGTCTTGCCGTCTTTGTCTTCTCGCACGTCGGCAGCAATCGGCTCGGTGCGAATATCGGAGAGTTCCCCATCGACCGTGCGATACCGCATCGCTTCATGAAAACATTCCTCTTCGACTCTGAATCCCGGCTTGCCGGCGCCTGCATTCGGCTCCCCATCGACAATGAGCGCGAGAATGCGGTCTTCGTGCCCGATTTTCTTGAACATTTTGATTTCTTCGCCGACCCAGCGCGATTGCGCTGAGCGCGGCGAGCAAATCACAATGAGATAACGCGACTCCTGCAGTGCTTCTGCGATGTTCGAACCGAGATCCGCTGAAACTGGAAGCTCTTCGCGATCACGAAAAACGGGGTAAACGCGTTCGGGAACTTTGCCACCGCGCGATTCCTTGCCGACGAGTCGTCGAGGAACTCGATAAGTCTCGAGAGCCTTGTGCAGCCAGTCGCCCCATTTTTTGTCGGTGTGACTGTAGCTGAGGAACGCCCAGTATTTCATTTCGGGTTGAGTCACGTTTTTAGCGCAAATGGTGGCGCTGGTTCAATAACGGGCTGAAGCGGACTCGCGCGCGTGCTTTACAGCAATTTCACTTCGTCAACTCGGGAACGTGTTCGCCCTCGTACTTCTCGATGAGCACTCCGAGCACATCCCTTAATCAAAGTTCGTTTCGGCGAGGCGCCGAAACCAGCACGCGAGGCGCGTGCGCTCCCCAAATGTTCGTGTCCATTCGCGTCAATTCGTGGTTGCGACTGTCTTCGCGCGCACGTGATAGGTCGGCAGCGTGCCGTAAGCTTTGGCCATTGGCGTCTGCCCGACGTAATCGCAGGTGAAACTGCCCGCGCCTTGCGCAGCGGCCAGCGCAGCGAACGCTTCGCTGGCATAAACC
>JALYKJ010000339.1 GCA_030774845.1 Verrucomicrobiota bacterium | reverse complement strand
ACGGCCAATCCCAAGGGCCGACTCTGGTTCGTCGCGATTAAGAAGAGGTTTTAGCCGCTTCTCGAGTTGTAAAATTCAGCGGCCGGGTCTCGACGCGGGACCCGGCCGTTCGCTTTGTGGTTGATCGCGGCTCCATGCCGTCGATCATAGGCGCGCGCATTCGACTGTTTGCCCGCGAAGATCGAATTCCTGATGTAAGCGGAGCGCTTCCGTTAAAAGGATGTGGAAGCTTTCGCGAGTGCATGGCCTCGAAAGCTCGCGCGCGATCGGAAGCGCCCTGGGATTTCAGCTCGATGAATTGGCCCTGCCATTCTGACTGTAAGTAAATCACGTCAAATGTTCGCGAATTCGCCGCTTGCAAAAATGACGTATGTCAAAAAACACTTTTGAGTGCTCGTTGCTTCGGGTTACGCCTTCTGGCGGTTCACCGCCTGCCGGTTCAATCCCGAGAATGGCAACCTTCCGCAGCGTGTGATGGCACTGCCGCTCTTGTTTGGCAATTACGAATTTCCGCCGACCGACAGTGACATCTGGCGCACCTCTCAGGAATGGGATCTCGCATGGCAATGGTTTTACGAGCTCGGCAACGACGCAGACGCGATGAATTTGCGCGGCCGTGCCGCCGGCGGGTTGCTCGCGGTCGCCCTCGGTGTGCTCGTATGGCGATGGTCGCAACAGCTCTTTGGAATTGGGCCGCGACGTGCTCAAAGAATTATTCGGTACGTCGCCATAATTGGGATACGGCAATTAGCATATGACAGGTGGATTCGAGGGCGGACGATGAGTTTAAGTGCTCGTTCGCGGTTGGCATCGACAACGTCGCTGATGATGAATCGCCATTCGTGCACGACCGGCAGAGCAAGTTTTTTTGGATCGACACAAAAGAGCGAAGCGATATTCGTTTCGAGGGAAATCATCCGCTTTCGGCGTATCGGTGGACAGCAAGCGTTCGTGCTCCCTATTCCTTCAACAAATCAATTGCGGCGGCGCTGCGATTCGATAAACCTGGCGAATTGCGTACCGTCAAATTCTCAATCTTTCCGAGGTGAAGGGTTTCGGCCCCGGTTTTCTGCGGCCTCAAGTTATCCAAGGCAAGGTCAGTCACCTCGGCAGCGAAGATGGCGGGTCGCAAGTCTCTCGCTTCAAATGCGAACTCAACATTTTTCAAGGTGAGCACCTTCACGTCGCGAACGTGGAGCCCTGCCGCCGGGGCTGAATGATAGATCTATGCGGTTCACGGTTGGAATCGTTTCGCCGGTCAAATAAGAATATTTTGATATAAAATATCGATCCATGGCCCGCTATCTTCGCTCTCCATTCGTGCGCGTGTGTTTTCTCGTACTCAGCCTCTCGATTCTTACAATCGCCGTTTACTGGCCGGCATGGAATGGCGGCTTCATTTGGGACGACGATGATTATGTAACGAGGAACCCGCTCCTTACCGCGCCCAATGGATTGCGGCGGATTTGGTTTTCGCTGGATGCGCCGTCCCAATATTTTCCACTCGTTTACACCACGTTTTGGATCGAACGCGCGCTCTGGGACCTTAATCCAACCGGATATCACTGGGTCAACCTTCTGCTGCATGTTGCCAACGGCTTACTGGTGTGGCGGCTGCTTGTGCGCTTAAAAGTACCGGGCGCATGGCTCGGCGCGGCAATCTTCGCGCTGCATCCCGTGCAGGTTGAATCGGTGGCCTGGATTACGGAACGAAAAAATGTTCTGATGGGATTCTTCTTCCTGCTGACGCTGCTTGCGTGGGTCGAATATGTCGATGTCCGAACCAGACGCCGCTGGTTATTTTACGCTGCGGCGTTGATTTTCTACGTACTTGCATTGTCGGCCAAGACAACGGCCTGCACATTGCCGGCAGCGCTGCTTTTAATTCTGTGGCTGCAAAAGAGGTCTATCAATTGGCCGAGACTTCTGCAAATCGTTCCGTTTTTTCTGCTCGGCTTGGGCATGGGTTTGGTCGCAGTGTGGTGGGAACGATACCATCAAGGTACGCGGGGAACGCTTTTTGTGCTCGGCCCCTTTGAGCGTCTGCTCGTGGCCAGCCGCGCGGTTTGGT
>JALYKJ010000338.1 GCA_030774845.1 Verrucomicrobiota bacterium | reverse complement strand
GTTTGGAATAACGATCCCAAACCCGAAGATACCGCGACCTGGTCAGGCGGTCGCGACAGCGAGGGTTACGCGACAGGACCCGGCACACTCAATTGGTTTCGAATTGATCGAAACTTCACGACCGGTTCGAATGTCTTCGGCCGCAAACGAACACCGATTAGCAGTTATTCCGGGACGATGGTGCACGGAAAATTTAGCGGCGAAGTGGTGACCGTGGATCATGGAAAAACCTATCACGCCACATTTGTCGATGGTCATAAGAAGGGACGCTGGATTGCGGGGCCGTTAGTCGCCAAAGCAGAAAGCATCGAGACCGCACCTCCGGCGGAGAAACCGGAGCGCGCCGAATCCGCAACATCGACCGAGGTCGCGAGCGAGGCACCCAGTACGGAGAGAGTTTCAGAAGAAAAGACGCAAAGTCGCGTCGCGGCAGAAACAACGACGGATGTTCCAGCAGAAGGACCCGCCTCCGCTCAAGATGAGCTACGGCGTGGCGAGCCCGCGAAAATTCCGAGTTCCAAAGCGCTAACCGAAGAATCTTCATCAGAGACAGCGGAGAAAGCTTCTCAACCGCTGATCGCTCAAGCTTCGACAGAAGAACCGGATCAATCGGCTACGCCGCGAGAACCAGTAACTAGGAAATCGGCGCTCGCGCCGGGCGCGGTCCGCGCGATTGAACGACCGACTCGCACCGTTGCCAAAAAGCCGGAAACCACACGCGCGAAGGCGGAAAAAACAGAAAAGCCGTCGAAGATCGCGAAACCCGCCTCCTCTCAACCACCCGAAGCGGACACACAGTTAAGTGAAGATATTCCAGCGGAAGGACCCGCCTCGGCTGAAGCCGAGAAACCCCAAACCCCAAATTCCAAATCCGCAATTGCCGAATCCTCTCAACCCTCAACTCTCAACGCTCAACCTTCTTCGAAAGAAACTCCGGTGGACGATTCGATCCGCACATTGACCGGGCCGCCCTCGTCGCTGCATCTAAAAGCGCCGCCGGAAACGAACCCGCCAACTCAAATTTCGACGCCTTCAACCGCAGCCGTTTCGCCGCCGCCGACGACTCGCCCGAAGCTGACTGCCGTGCAGGCGATGGACATTGCCGACATCGAAGCGCGCACAAAAGGTTACGATCTGGGCGAGTATCAATTGCCGAAAGCCGAATACAATGCAGCCAGCGACACCTGGTCGGTCGCCTACTTCGGGCGCGACGCCGAAATAGAAGCGAAGAAACTAAGCGTCACGATCCAGGACAAAACCGGCAAAGCGGAAGTGAAGAAATAGACGCACCGGCGTTATTTCTGGTTATCAGTTATCGGTTAATTGTTGGCAGCAGCCGGACATCAGATCGCGACAAGAATCGGGTGGGCTACATCCCGTCGCGATGTAAGCTGACTTGGAAAAGTCCATGAGTCAGTCAAAAGCAGGCGATTACGTTCTCGGCACGCACGACGAAGAACTCGAGCGATTGGGAGTGCAACATCGCGCCTGGCGTCCGGTGGTTTTGGATTGCTGGAAAAAGGCGGGCGTGGCTGCCGGAACCCGAGTCCTCGATGCTGGCGCCGGTCCCGGCTATGCGACTGTCGATCTTGCGGAAATTGCTGGACCCGACGGACGAGTCGTCGCAGTCGAGCGTTCGCGTAATTTTGTGAACGCGATCAAGAGCGCGATTCAGGCGCAATCGCTTTTGAATGTCGATGTTCACGAGCTCGACTTGATGAACGACGATTTGCCCGAAGGGCCGTTTGATTTCACCTGGTGCCGCTGGGTCCTTTGTTTTGTCTCCGATCCGGACCTCGTAGTTAAAAAACTTGCCAATGTCTTGCGCGAAGGCGGCCGCGCAATTTTTCACGAGTACGGTCAGTACACAACGTGGCGTTTTTTTCCGCAGCGCGTCAGTTTGGAAGAATTCCGAAACCATGTGGTCGCGACCTGGCGCGAAGCCGGGGGCGAGCCGGACACCGGCCTGCAGCTGCCGTTGTGGTTAACGAAGAACGGATTTGCGGTACGCTCGGTAGTGCCGCGAATTTTTTGTCTTCGGCCAAACGATTACATGTGGCAATGGCCGGCGCGGTTCATTCATGTCCATCTTTTGCGATTGCAAGAACTCGGGCGGATCGACGCCGCGTTTGCCGATCAAGTCCGCGCCGATCTGGCCGCGGCCGAAAAAGAACAAGCTTCGTTCATGCTGACGCCGCTCGTGCTTGAGATCGTGGCGGAAAAAGTGTAGCCACAGGTCCGAAGCCGGACCGAAATCTCACATGAAAGATCTGACCCAAGGATCAGTCACCAAACATTTGCTGCACATGTCGGCCTTCATGGCTGTGAGCATGGTGGTGCAGACGCTTTATTTGCTGGCCGATCTTTTTTGGGTCGGACACCTCGGCAAAGAAGCAATCGCAGCCGTCGGCGTGGCCGGAAATCTGACCATGATTGTGCTGGCATTGACCCAAATGCTGGGCGTCGGAACAACCGCGCTGATCGCACAAGCCGCTGGAAGAAAAGACCAGCCGCACGCTGAGCTTGTGTTCAATCAATCGTGCGCGATGTCGATCTGGATCGCGCTCGCGCTCGGCGTTGTCGGATTTCTTTCGATCGACGCTTATGCCAATTCCCTGAGCGCGGATCCCGCGACTGCGGGATTGGCCAAGGCTTATCTGCGCTGGTTTCTTCCGGCGTTGTTGCTGCAGTTCCCGCTCGTCTCGATGGGCTCGGCGTTGCGCGCGACCGGAATCGTTCAGGCGCCGGTGTTTTTCCAGGTGATCAGCGTGGTTCTCAACATGGTCCTCGCACCGTTTTTGATTTTCGGAATCGGGCCATGGCCGAAACTTGGCGTCACCGGCGCGGCGCTCGCGACCTTTATTTCCATTCTCGTCGCCGATGTGATGATCATTCTCTATTTCGAGAAAAAATATCATTACCTGCGTTTCCGATTTCCACTCTGGCGCACGCAAATGAAAATTTGGGCTTCCATGCTGCGAATCGGCGTTCCCGCAGGCGCCGAGTTTATCCTGCTTTTCTTCTACATCATGATCGTCTATGTGATCATTCGGAATTTCGGTCCGGCGGCGCAGGCCGGCTTCGGCGTCGGCGCGCGCGTGATGCAGGCGCTCTTTTTGCCTGTGGTCGCGCTGAGTTTCGCGGTGTCGCCTGTGGTCGGACAAAATTTCGGTGGCCGCCAGGCCGATCGTGTCCGGCACTCGGTCCGCTCTGGCCTCGGTATCGCGGCGGGGATGATGCTGGTGCTTGCTTTGATCACGTGGCTTGCGCCGGCAACGATGATCCGCTTTTTTTCAAAGGACGCCGCCGTGATTCAATTCGGGAGCGACTATCTCCGCATCGTCGCGTTCAATTTCGTCGCTGCCGGAGTTGTGTTTACCAGCTCGAGCATGTTTCAGGGATTGGGTAACACGGTGCCACCGTTATTAAGCTCGGCGTCGCGTCTGATTCTTTTTGCGTTGCCGGCGCTGTTGCTGTCGCGCACGCCTGGGTTCGACATCAAACTTGTTTGGTATCTCTCAGTCGGATCGCAGCTTCTTCAGGCCTGCATCAATCTCTGGCTGCTCCGGCGCGAACTGAACATGAAATTAAAATTTGAAGACGGCGCAGACTTCATTCCGGCCAGCGCGACGGCATCTTGAACGGGAACGTCCAACGAGTGAATTGTCGATCTTCGATCATGCAATTCGCGCGCAGATCGGTTCGGCGCGCCGTCCTCGTCGGCCTCCCCGCCGTTGGCCAATTGCTCGCCGCCTCATGCTCGGCCGCTACACTCCGCGGTCAGGAAGTTCGAGGCGGAGAAACGCTCGATCTTCAATTTCCGGTCAACAGCTATTTCCAAGAGTCCGCAGCACAGGGCGGCAATCCGCGACCGACTACCGGCCGCGCACTGTTGATGTTTCCAAAGGGCTTTGACCCTCCGCGGCCGTGGCCGATTTTGGTTGTCACTTCGACGAGCGATCTCGACCGGACCGGTCCGATGGACGCGCCGTGGTATCGCGACGCGGCGATGGCGGAGGGCTGGATCGTTCTTGCGACTGACGCGACCATTCGTCCGCGCGTCGATTCGGTTTCATGGCGATTGGCGATGGTGACGGCGGGATTGCAAATGATTCGCGACAATTGGCCGCAATCGGCGCGATGGCCGGTAGCGTTCGCCGGATTTTCCGGAGGCGCAAAGAGCAGTGGATTTCTCGGAACGATACTGGCAACGAACCGCGGATTCAAAATCTGCGGTTTTTTTCTGGCTGGAATTAACTCGGACCGGTTGAGCGCAGCCTATCACGATTATCAACCTCCGGCGGATTTTCTTAGCACACCCGTATGGATCAGCAGCGGCATGGCAGACCAAATTGCGCGAGCCGGCGCAGAGGAAGCAGTATATT
>JALYKJ010000337.1 GCA_030774845.1 Verrucomicrobiota bacterium | reverse complement strand
ACGCCATCCCGAGCGCGTGCCAGCCATCGAAGAAATTTGGATCGACATCGACGCAGCGCTGGTATTTCGCGACCGCGCTTTCCAGGTCACCAATCGCAAGATCGCCGTTGGCATCATCGAAAATTTCGTCGCGAGTTTGCACTTATTCAGCCAGAAAACCACGAATGCACACCAATAAACACGAATGACAAACGCCAACGTCGGTCAACCGTTTCCTATTAGTGTCCATTCGTGTCAATTCGTGGTTAAACCCGAATCTCTGTGCCACGGGAGATGTCGATCTAACCCTTTGCCGTAGGTGCCAAACCGGCATCGCGCTGGCGATCGCGTAACCATTCCATAAACACGTATTCGCGCGCGGTTTTGAGATAACGCTCCTCGAACGTCGCCTTGGTTTGCTGATATTTCGCCGGATCGGGCGGCTCGCGTTTTTCCAAAAGCACAATCAGACCGCCGTCGGTCCACGGAACAAAGTCGCTCACATCGCCGGGCTGAAGTTCCGCGGATACATTCTTGATCATCAACATGTCGGCCGGCTCGTTCTTCGGTTTTTCGGGCGGATTCTTTCCTTCGGTCTCGTCGGCCACGGTGAAGGGCTCAATCTTTTCAGGTTTCAAACCGCCGGCTTGTTGCAAAGACACTTGGAGCGACTGCCCAGCCTTCAATCCGTTGCGCAGCGTCTCGGCGCCTTTGCGGCCTTTGGCCGTCGCCATTTCGCGCGAACGCTCGTTCTTGATTTGATCGACAATCTTTTGCTTTGCCTCATCCAACGTGAGCGGCCGCGCTTCCACAACTCCGGCCAGATGCAAAATGGCGAAGCCGTCAGCGGATTGAATTGGATCGCTGTTCGGTTCCGGCTGAGTCAATTTGAACGCGGCCTGATTCAGTTGCGGATCTGTTTTTAATTTCGGATCGGGCGCGGACATGGTGAATTCGCCGGTTGTCTCGACCGGCAACTGGAACTTGGCCGCGACCTGGTGAAAATCCGCGCCCTTCTCGAGTAACGCCTGCGAGAAATCATTTGCGCGATCAGCCAGTTTTTGAAGCGCGTCGATGCGCTCCTTGTCTTTCAATTTTTTCTGTTCCTCGCTCAAGGCCAGCCGGACAAACTCCACTTTCCGTTTTTCTTCGCTTTTGAGTTCAGCCTTGTGCGCTTCGTAATATTTTTTGATGTCGTCATCGCTCACTTTGATCTCTTTGAGAAAATCGGCCGAATGGACGCGCACGACGCTGACAAAATTTTTGCCGTAAAGTTGTTCGTAATTCGATTTGCTCTCGCTTTCCGGAAGCGACACACCCGATGCGACGACTTCCTTGATCCGTTTCAGGCAAAGCTCATCACGCGCGAGCTCGCGCAGTTGCTCGTCGGTAAACCCGAGCGACGGAAGGATCCCTCGCTCGACGTCATCATACTTGGCGGGGTCGAAACCGGAAGCGCCGTGAAATGCCGGAAAATTTTTCACTACCTCAACGATCTCGGATTCCGCGGGCTCGATGCCCAACCGTTCCGCTTCGTGTCGTAACACAATCAAATTAATAATGAACGCGACCGCTTTTTGATCGTCGTTCCCACTACCGGGCGCGAGACCGTCGCCAAGATCGGACATGCCAAGCAGACGCGACAATTGAAACAAACGCGCATTCCGACGCGCCTCCATTACAGTAACTTTTCGGCCGTACATTTTTGCGAATTCATCGGAGCGAATCTGGCTGGTATCGCTCTTAACGAAATAAAGGCAAAACGGCAGGGCCAGGATCGCGATCACGATCATGAGCCAGTTGCGATGTTTGCGGAGAATCTTAATCATGACATCAAACTACGGGAGGGCCGACACTTTAAGGTTACCGCAGCAAACCTGCAAACGGCGGCGCTGCTCAAAAACCCAAATGCCAAACCCCAATACCCACGGAAGTTCCAACCTCCGATATTCAAAATTCTGACGCGCTCGGTTTGGAGCTTGGTCATTGGAGTTTCACTGGAACTTGGTGCCTGGGATTCGGGATTTACAGTCCTTCCGCTGTTTTCTGGATCAATTCCCAGACATTGCGAAGGTGCTCCTCGGTGGTGAGAATATTTCCCAGACCAATCCGCATGAGTGTGCGGCCGCGCAATTTTGTTTGCGTGATGTAACCGCGTCCGGACGCATTGATCCGCTCCACCATCGTCATGTTCAGATTGTCGCTCTTGTCCGCATCGGCGACGACGAATCGGAAACAAACGACGCCCATGCTCACGGGCGCGGCCAGCTCGAAGCGATTGTCGATCTTGATCCAGTCGGCAAAAAGGTTGGCGAGACGGAGATGATCGCGGATGCGCGCGGCAATTCCTTCGCGACCAAATGCGCGCCACACGACCCACGCTTTAAGCGCGCGAAAACGGCGACCGAGTTGGACGCCGTAATCCATGTAATTAATTTCCGCGCCGACCGGATCGCGCAGATGCAAATATTCGGGCGCGAGCGTAAAGAGCCGGCGCAACCGTCCGATATCGCGCATGTAAAGCGCGCTGAAATCCAAAGGAACGAAGAGCATCTTGTGCGGGTTGACGACGATTGAATCGGCTTCGTTCCAACCGGCAGTGAGCGATTTGCATTCCGGTAAGAGTGCGAGGCCGGCGCCGTAAGCGCCATCAATGTGGAGCCACATCTTGTGCTCACGACAAATCTTCGCGATCTCTGGGACTGGATCGACGCTGGCGGTCGATGTTGTGCCCACGGTCGCGACCACCGCCAGCGGTTTGAATTTTTCAGCGAGGTCTCGTTCGACCATTGCGCGCAATGTCGCCACATCCAGACGAAATTCAGCATCGCTCGGGACGCGTTGCACATTGTCTTCACCAATACCGATGGCGATTGCGCCTTTCTCAATCGAGCTGTGCGCCTGGTCCGACGTGTAGATTCGAAATCGCGGCAAATCGCGACCGCTCAATCCAAGCTTGCGCGTGTTCGGCGCGATCTGTTCTCGCGCCGTGGCCAGCGCGTGCATGGTGGAGATGGACGCGGTGTCGTAAACGACACCCGTGAACTCGTTAGGCAAAGTTAACCATTGTCGCAGCCAATCGAGCACGAGCGTTTCGAGCTCGGTCGCAGCCGGCGCTGTTCGCCACGTCATCGCGTTCACATTGAGCGCGCCGGTAATCATCTCCGCCAGAATGCCGGGATTCGTTGTGGTGCAGCCGAAGTAACTCATAAATTGCGGATGGTCCCAGTGGACGACTCCCGGAACAATTACCCGATCGATATCCGCGAAGATTCTTTCGAATGGCGTGCCGCTCTCCGGCGCATCGCGGTCCAGCCCGGAAAGGATGTCTCCCGGTTGCACGTTACGAGAAATCGGACGCTCGCCGATTTTTTCGCGATAATCGGCGACCCAATCAGCCAGCTCGTGCAGTTG
>JALYKJ010000336.1 GCA_030774845.1 Verrucomicrobiota bacterium | reverse complement strand
GGTTCACGTTGCGAATCGCTTCGGGCGAGTCGCCGATGCGTTCCCGGCGCATGCGGACACGCTCCCGCACAAATTCGACCAGACGATGTTTCAGCTGCTGATGCGTCTCCCATAGCTGCGCATCCGGAATGTCGATCACGCCGCGCCAAAACTCGGGCTCGGTGATGTGTTCTTCCCATTCGCCGAGATATTTTCGATAGAGCGCGGAAAACTCCGGCGCCATCCAGGTTTTGGTGTGAATGCCGTTGGTCACGCTCGTAATCGGCACTTCGTGCGCCGGCACGCCGGACCAGACGTCTTTCCAAAGCGAACGGCTGACTTCGCCGTGCAATTTGCTGACTCCATTTGAATGACGGCTCATTCGGAGCGCGAGAATGGTCATGCTGAACGGATCCGAGCGGTCGACCCGGGTCTGGCCAAACGAGAAAAGTTCGTCGAACGGAATCCCGAGCTCTTTGGCAAAATCGCCGAAATATTTGCGCATCATATCCCGCGGAAACGAATCGTTGCCGGCGGGCACTGGCGTATGCGTACTGAAAATGTTCGCAGAGGCCACGATTTGGAGCGCCGAATAAAACTCGAGTTTTTTCTCAACGACTTTCCGGCGAATGCGCTCAAGCGCGAGAAACGCCGAGTGGCCCTCGTTCATGTGGAAAACTTCCGGGTCGATCTCCAGCGCTTTCAAAGCTTTCACGCCGCCAATGCCGAGCATGATTTCCTGGCGCATCCGCATTTCCTGATCGCCGCCGTAAAGCTCGGCCGTGATCAGGCGATCTTCGGCGTTGTTTTCGGAAATGTCGGTGTCGAGGAGAAACAAATTGATTCGGCCGACCGGCAGTTGCCAAACCTTGGCGAAGACTTCGCGGTCCAAAATTCGAACCGGGATGAGAAGATTCGCTCCGTCACGTTGCACTTCTCGAATCGGTAGGTGATGAAAATTTTGATTGAGGCTGATCGCGTGCTGTGCGCCGTCCTTGTCGATCTCCTGCCGGAAATAGCCGTGGCGATAAAGCAGCCCGACGGCAACGAAGTTTAGATCAAGATCGCTGGCGGATTTGCAATGGTCGCCGGCGAGAATCCCAAGACCGCCGGAATAATTTGGGATCGATTCGTGAAATCCAAACTCGGCCGAGAAATACGCGACCGGTCGTTTAATTGCCGCGCCGGCTCCGGTTTTTCCATAAGTGTCCTGGCGCGCGAGATAATTTCGGAAAGCATCATGGGTCTGCTTCAACTCGCGAAGAAAGGCTTTGTCCTGAGCGAGCTCTTCGAGCCGCGCCTGCCGCGAGAGCTGCAGCATCCGCACCGGATTATGATTGGTCCGGTTCCATAAATCGGGATCGAGGTGGCGGAAAAGCCGGCGAGCCAACGGCTCCCACGTCCACCAGAGGTTAAAGGTCATTTCCCGAAGCGGTTCCAGCGCCGCGGGAAGAGTAGGGATTACGTTATAAATCTGAAACGTCGGCATTAGCGGCAGCGCAATGGGAAGTTGGCGAGAAATTCTTGAGCAGCAAGTTTCTCGGTCGATAGCTGCATAACCCGCGCCAAATTTCGCTCGAAAAAAATTGTCAAATCGAACTTCTTTTCGGCGCGACAGCGAGGCCAACCACAAAACCGGTGATCAAGCCGCACAAATGTGCCGATGTGCTGACTTGCGGCGTTGAGATGTCGAACACGATTTGAATGACGATGATAAGCAGGATGTTGAGCAGGCGTTGCTTAGCCTGCCAAATGTGGCGATGGCGAAGGAGAAATCCGGCCCACGCGCCGACAATTCCCATGATGCAACCGGACGCCCCAACAAGCTCCGCCGGTCGCACAATCTTTACCAGCGTGAGCAAAACAACGCCGCCGGTGGATCCGATTCCAGCGATCAAATAGCAGGCGGCAAATCGCACCGCGCCGATGGTTCTTTCCAATGGCGGACCGAGCACGTAAAGCGCGAAAAGGTTAAAGGCCAAGTGAAGCAAATTATAGTGAAGGAAAAGCGCGGTGAAGAGCCGCCAAAATTCGCCTCTGCTGATGACCGCGAAAAAATCGAGCGCGCCGAGTCGATGCAACGTGGCCGGATTGGTCAACGCTCCTCTCCACAGTTCGATGCAAAACACGGCCACGTTCAGCAAGATGAAAATGACCACGGTCGGAGCGTTCCATAATCGACCATGTCGATCTTGCGGTGCGTTCTCGATCTCGATGTGATCGATAGCGCATCCGCGTAATTCCAACCTCCGAAAAAGTTGAAGCTGATCGCGCAACTGCGTTGTCGGATGCAAGAACTGCAGCAGCGCCGTCAGTCGCCTGGCCGATTCATAGCGGCCCTGCGCGGCGAGTTGTGATGCTTTTCGCAAACCGACGGACGGTAAAAACAGAAGCGCGAACCAGGCGCCACCGCCTGCATAACCGGCGTATTTTCGAAAGAACAGCCAGGCAACACCAGTAATACCGAGCACGATAATCGCGGCGATTCTCCAGCCGCGAAAAATTCCGCCGGGCCGCCACGCCCGCGCCAGCACCAGCAGTGGCGAAATGATCGCGATGAAAAGGAAAATATGATTTAGATCCACGCGCGCGCGTGTTGAGGTTCGACTTTTCATCTTTGAAGTCAAACGCCGCTGGTTATTGTCGATCTTACGTTATGCGAATTACTGTGACTGATTATCTCGACGTGGTCTCCTCGTGGTGTTTCTGGTCGGAACCGACCTGGGCGGAATTGAAAAAGCGTTATCAAGGTCGCGTTGAGTTTCAGTGGAAGATCGCGCTGATGGATCCCACCGGTTTGCCCACTTCGCGTGAGCAGGAGCAATGGTTTTATCGCCGCAGCGGAATGATGGTGCACTCGCCGTTTATGCTGAACACCGACTGGTACGACGCGACATTAAAGGAGTGGCTTCCACCAAATGCGGTAGCTGAGGCCGCGAAAGATTTCGGCATAACCGATGACCGTGTTCGTCTCGCGCTCGCGCAGGCGGCGTTGCGAAACGGAAAGAAAGTGAGCGATTGGAATGTTGCCGCCGAGATAGGCGCGACTGCGGCCAATCTCGATAAAAAGAAATTGCTCGATGCTGCGCAATCCTCCGCCGTGGAAAAGCGCATTCGCGCAGCCACCGCGGAATTCCACTCATTCCAAGTCACCCAGCGGCCCGCTTTTCTGATCGACACCGAAATCGGAGATCGCGCGATATTTTCCGGAGTCGTGAAACTCGAGCCGCTCGCGGCAACGATCGACAGCATGCTCGACGATGCGACGGCCTATGCCGCGCACAAGGCGCATTTCGGCGATCCGCCGCCAAAATGAGTTTGTAGGCGCGCGCCTTGCTTCGTAATAAATGGCAATCGACGACCAGATTGGTCTTGCCAGCATCGAAATGTTGCCTACAACTTCCCTTCGGCTCGCGACTAATGATGCGAGCACTTTGTCGCGGTCATCGCAGCCGCGGCGAAGCAGAGTGCATCGGCCTTATACGAAAGTGAACGCTGATTATGCGATGAAAGAAACACCGGCGAAATGGCGCACTCCCGTCTCGCGGGCCAGGAGATCAAACTAATCTGCAACCGCAAATTCGTGTAAACGGCCGCATTCGCGCTCGCGAAGTCCGGGTCATTTTGGGATCGAGCGGCCAACAGCTCGGCGTCCTCAAATTGTCGGATGCCTTGCGAGAAGCACAAAGCCGCGGCCTCGACCTGGTCGAAGTGGCGCCGACCGCCAATCCGCCGGTCTGCAAAATCGTTTCGCTCGGAAAATTCCGTTACGATCTTTCCAAGCACGACAAAGATAAAAGAGCCGGCGGTGCGAAGCTGAAGGAGATCAAGTTTCGCGTCAACATCGACGAGCACGATTATCTGACCAAGGTCCGCCACGGCGAGGAATTTCTCGAACGCGGCAATAAAGTCCGGGTGCAGCTTCAGTTCCGTGGCCGCGAAATGGCGCATCAGGAATTCGGCATGCAGTTGGTGGAAAAAGTGCGCGACGATCTTTCCGGAATGTCGCAGGTAGAAATGGAACCAAAGATCACCGGGCGCAACATCACCATGACTTTGACGCCCCTGCCGGCAAATCGCCGGAAGCGGCGTTTCTTGCCTCCTCCGAAAGAGGAAGCCGGCGCCGATTCTCAGAACGGCAACAAATCCTGAACGGCGTCAGCGCCGAACCCGTTTTACGGTTTTCTCGTCGGCGGCGCCGCTACCGGAGTCGCATTTGCCGGAGGCGGGGCGGTTTGCGATTGGATCTTTTGCAAACGCTGCTTGCGGGCCTGGGCCTCTTGATTCTTCGAATCGATTTTCAAGGCCCGATCGGTCTCAGTCATTGCATTTTGGATGTCGCCGCGCATTTCGTAAATGTAGCCCCGATAAAGATGATAACGGATCTCGCCTGGATTCGTCTTGATCGCCTCCCCGTAATCGGCCAGGGCCTTGTCATAGCCGTTGATTTTCATTTCTATCGCCGCCCGTTGCTCGTAAGCCCGCGCGTCTCGCGGGTTGATTTTTATCGCTTCGCCCAAATCGTTCAACGCATCTTGGAACCTTTGATCATTGGCGTAGGAAAATGCGCGCTGTTGATAAACAATGGCCAGGTTCTGCGTGAATTTTCGATCCGTCTCCGCGGCTTTGCGAAAACGCTCGATGGCTTTATCCCAATCCTGGTCCTTGGCGGCTTGTGAACCTTCCCGCGCAATTTTCACCGCTTCCGGATTTCCCTCTTGCTGGGCGGATTGTGCAATCGAAAGTCCAAGCGTAGTAACGAGGCACAGAGCAAACAATGTTTTCATGGTTAGCGATGTTGACGACCAGCTTGATCAAACAATTCAAAATTGGCGATCACAATTCTTTGGCGAAATGAGCCTGACTACGTCTGTTCCGGGTTCGGCGATTGTTCGTTGTCGATCTTCGGTTCGGGCTCGCTCGATGCTTGCATTGGTCCGGGCTCATCCACACGCGTAATCCGCAAGGCGCGGCCGCTCTTTTCGTCCACCTCGACGAGCGCACCGTGCAAGCGAACTTCGCCCGCGGCGACCGGAAAAGGGGCCGGCATGTTGGAAACGAACCGATTCATAATTGGTTCGACCGCGCGGCCGAGAATCGAATTGACCGGCCCGCACATTCCGGCATCGCACAAGAATGCGGTGCCGCCGGGAAGAATTTGTTCGTCCGCGGTCTGCACATGGGTATGGGTTCCAATGACTGCCGAGACTTTGCCGTCAAGAAAACGACCCATTGCGATTTTCTCGCTCGTCGTTTCGCCGTGAACATCGACAACGATGCTCGCAGTTTCTGCGCGCATTTTGGCGACCGTTTCTTCCATCGCTCGAAACGGATTCTCCAAAATCGGTTGCATGAACGTGCGACATTGCACGTTGATCACGCCTACTTTTCCCTTCGCCGTCTCGAGCACGATCGATCCGCTTCCGGGCGCCCCCGGCGGATAATTTACCGGTCGGAGCAACCGCGGCTCCGTGTCGATAAACGACAAAATATCTTTCTGGTCCCAAACGTGGTCGCCTGTGGTCACGACTGAAACACCAGCTCGCAAAAGGTCGATCGTGATTTTGCCGGTGATGCCGCGACCGCCGGCGGCGTTCTCGCCGTTCACCACAATAAAATCCACGTGGTGCTGTTCCTTTAATTCCGGGAGCCGGGTAATGACCGCGTTGCGGCCCGGCTCGCCAACGACGTCGCCGAGAAAGAGAACAGTCAGCATTGAACAGGATCGTATTGAAGAGGTTCCAAAGGTCGATGTTTCATTTCCAAAGAATCAATGGACAATGACAAAACTCGAATGACGAAATCCGAATTAATGACAAATGACGAATCACGAGGGATGACTTTTCGTCATTTGGGCTTGGTCATTCCTTTAGCATTCGTCATTCGGGCTTCGTCATTTGTTGCGATCTCCCTTTCGATATTCGCAACTACTCTTCGATCTGCCGATAACCTCGGTGTCCTCGGCAGCAAACCGAAATGGGGCGTGCTCGAAAATTACCAGCGAACGATTACCCGGGACGAATTCGCGCATCTCATTAGCGATGTCTATTGCACGCACGGTTTCGCGGCGGATTTGATCAAGATCGACAATGACACTGCGCAAATTCTCACCAACCGCGAATCGCACAATGTTTTCACTCTGCAATTTGCGCCGGATGCGAATTCGAAAGCGCGCGTTCCACGACTCTGGCGCCCCACAAAATCTTTGCCAGCCGCTAAAGCCAACAAGCCCCTCGCGGGATTGCGTGTCGCGCTCGATCCCGGCCATCTCGGCGGGAGATGGGCAAAGATGGAAGAGCGCTGGTTTCAAGTTGGCGAAACAAAACCGGTGACGGAAGGCGATTTGACGTTGCGAGTATCGCGGATGCTTGCTTCGCGACTAAGAAAACTGGGCGCAACTGTTTTATTCGTTCGCAACAGCACTCAGCCCATCACTTCAAAACGGCCGGGCGATTTCAAAGAGCTCGCTCAAAAAATCCTGATCAAGAACGGCCTGCCTCAGCCGCGGCCGGACGTTCTCGATCCAAACGATTCCGAAAAGCAGCAAACGATCCGGTGGCAGAGCGAAATGCTATTTTATCGCTACAGCGAGATCCGCCGCCGCGCCGTCTTGGTTAATAATAAACTGCATCCTGATCTCGTTCTTTGTCTGCATTTCAATGCCGAAGGCTGGGGCGATCCCGCAAATCCAACACTGATCGACAACAATCATCTGCATTTGCTCGTCAACGGATCGTATTTGCAAGATGAGCTCGATCTTGATGACGAGCGATTCGAGATGATTCGACGATTGCTCAGTCGCGCCTATGACGAAGAGCTTGCGATTGCCGACACAGTCGCCGGTTCAATGGCGAAAGCGACTGGGCTTCCAGCTTATCAATATCCGACCACGCTCACGACAACCAAAGTTGGATCGAGCGGATACGTTTATGCGCGGAATCTGCTCGCCACCCGGCTTTATCGTTGCCCGGTCGTCTATTGCGAGCCCTACGTTATGAATAGCAAAGATGGATTCGCGCGCATCCAGGCCGGCGACTACGACGGCATAAAGGAAATCAACGGCGTCGCACGCAAAAGTATCTTTCGCGAATACGCGGACAGCGTGGCCGAAGGCCTGGCGGAATATTATTCGAAGAATAGAGGGTTGTAGCTGCCGCTACAGTTTTTCCACCGCGGCACGAATATCTTCCATCGTCACATCGCCCGATAAACTTGCCGAACCGATTTTCGGCGTGACCAGAAACCGGATTCGGCCGTGCTCGAACTTTTTGTCGAACTTCAGTGTGTCGAGAATTTTCTGACGTGGAAAATTCGGAGGAAGCTTTGTCGGCAACTCGAACTTGCCCAAAAGATCGACAATTGCATTTCGCTCATCTTCTGGCAGGCCCGCTTTCTTCACCGAGATTGAGGCAGCGGCGACCATTCCGAGACTGACGGCTTCGCCGTGCAAAAAGGTTTTGTAATCTCCGGCGCGCTCAATGGCATGACCGATTGTGTGTCCGAAATTCAACACTGCACGTTCGCCGGTGCGATCACGCTCATCTTTCGCCACAATGTTCGCCTTGATCTCAATGTTGCGCCGGATCAGCGACACAAATTCCTCGCAGAAACTTGACTGCTTAAAGCAGTCAAGTTTTGAACCGGCGAATTGCGTCAGGTGCGCAAACATTTCTGCGTCGGCGATGATCGCATGCTTAATAATTTCGGCGAAACCCTGACTCAACTCGCGCAACGGCAACGTTTTCAAAATGTCAACGTCGTCGATGACAAGCACAGGCTGGTGAATGGCGCCGATTAAGTTTTTGCCGGCGCGCGCGTTGACACCGGTTTTGCCGCCAATGGAACTATCCACCATCGCCAGAAGCGTGGTTGGAATCTGCACGTGCGGAATACCGCGCTGAAAAATCGCCGCCACAAATCCGGAAAGATCGCCGATCACGCCGCCGCCGAGTCCGATGACAATGGATTGTCGATCCAGGCCCGCGCGCAGCATTTCTTCACACACAGCGTCAACTTGCTCCAGCGTCTTCGATTGCTCACCTGCTGGTAGTGTAATCAGGACCGACTCAAAACCGGCTGAGGTTAAGTTCTTTCGAATTCGGTCCGCGAAACGAGGCGCGACGTTTGTGTCGGAAATAATTGCGCACCGCGACGGCGATAGTTTTTCTTTTATCGCGTCGCCGACGGTCTCCAACAAACTGGGGCCAATCAGGACACGATAGGAATGCTGACCGATGCGAACTTCTATCGAAATCACAGCGAGACGGTATTGGTTTTTGCCGCTCCGAAAAAGGAAAACCGTGGAACTCGCGAAAGCATTCGGAGC
>JALYKJ010000335.1 GCA_030774845.1 Verrucomicrobiota bacterium | reverse complement strand
GTTATTTGATTTCGGCAGCTCAAATCGCGGCACGGCAACCGCCACGGCTCTTCATTCAATCGGACGACGCGTCGATTGAGGAAGGGTCATTCGTTCTTGTCGGCAACGGACGGCTCTACGGCGGCCCCTTCCCGTTTTTTAAACACGCGGTGATCGACGACGGCCTGTTGGACGTTATCGTCTTCAAGCGGCTCGGCTATCTCGAGATTATCAAATATCTTCAGGACGTTGTGTTTAGCTCCGAAATTCGCGTGCCGGAGATTGAATATTTCCAGACGCGACGGGTCCGAGTGGAGAGCAGTCAAACCGTGCCGGTTGAAGTCGACGGCGAATGGGTCGGCAATTGCCCGGTGGAGTTCAGTCTGCACGAACGATCGCTTCGTGTTTTGGTGAAGTAAGATCGATCCGCCACAGGACGGATTCGCCGTGGCGAACAATATGCGGTCGCGCTGGGACTTGGCACCGATTGAAATTCTGCTGACAAAAAAACAGCATTGCGATATTCTCATGAGGTGCGGCTGTCGCGGGGAAAACCATCATTGTTTGCGCGGCCGTGGCAAGAGAACAGACGCGTTGTTCTGCTGACGCTGATCGGCCTGAATGTAGCCAGTTTTGTCGCACAGTTTTTTCTCGACACGTTTGAGCCAGGATTTGTGCGCGATTATTTCGCGCTGAGCAATCGTGGCGTCCACGATGCTTATGCGTGGCAATTCGTCACCGCGATGCTGCTCTATGGAGGACCGTGGCATCTCCTGGGAAACGTCCTGGTCTTGTATGTTCTCGGACGCGACATCGAATCCATTCTCGGCCAACGACACTTTCTGTATTTATTTTTAAGCGGTGCGATCGGCGGCGAACTTGGGCATTTATTTCTGATGCCGTCGGAAACGCTTTTGTACGCGGCCAGCGGCGGCGTTGCCGCTGTGCTCATTTCTTACGCGACTATTCTGCCGGAACTGGACCTAGTCGCATGGCGCCTGTCGCGTTTCTCATTTCACTTGAAAGCAAAGTGCGTCGCTTATGCGATCCTGTTCCTGAGTTTGGTAATGCTGGTGATCGACCGAAACGGCGCAGTGATGCATAGCGCAATACCAGGCGGTCTGGCGGCTGGCTGGCTTTATACAAACCTGCTCGGCTTCGGACACCCGTCGTGGTTGCAGCGAATCCTGCGGCGTCGCCGGGAAGCTGCTATGCGCGTGCAACGCATGACGCCGGCAGAGTTCATCGAGCACGAAATCGATCCATTACTTGAGAAAATTTCGCGCAACGGTATGCAAAGTTTAACCAGAGCTGAACGTCGTCTGCTTTCCCAGGCGCGCGAAAAAGTCGGCTAGATTTAATCCGCGTCTACCGGCAGCAAAGATCGACAACGGAGCCGGCGGGAGCCAGGCGACGTAGACGGGAAAGCCCGAGAGGGTCGACGAGCCGGGCGGCGAGTTGATCAATTAGTATTCCGTCCAGTTTCGCGGCATCTTTCGATTCATGCCGACCGCGAGCTGGATCAAAGAGAAATCGGCCGGTTCGCTGCAGCCGGTGCAGGTTGAAACCACTCTGAACCAGCTGAATGAAGCATGGCCGCAAACCGCGGTTGCGCTGCCCGACGCAATTCATAATTTTCCTCTGGGCGAGGCCTCCCTGCTTGATCTTTTCGCGCTCTCGAGCATTTGTGCGGGCCGGATCGTTCAGAACCCGAGACTTCTGCTCTGGCTTTCGCGACCGGAAATTTGTCTGCAAAGCCGTGATGCTGCGGAAATGGCAGGCGAACTTCATCGAGCGCCTGAGAATGATGTCGCGGCAAATAACTTTCGCGTTCTCCGTCGTTGGAAAAACAAGGAGATGACGCGGATCGCGTTGCGCGAGCTCGCGAATGCCGCCGCTCTCGAAGAAACCACCGCGGAGTTATCGCAACTCGCCGAAATTTGCGTGCGCGAAGTCTTTGCCCATTGGAATGCAAAATTCCGCGAATCATTCGGATCCCCCGCAGCTGACTTTGGCGTTCTCGCCCTCGGCAAACTCGGCAGCCGCGAGCTGAACCACAGTTCCGATGTCGATCTTATCTTTCTCTACAGCGAAGAAGGCGAGGTCTCTCCGCGTGTGTCGCATCATCAGTGGTTCAATCGATTAGCCGAAAAAATTCTGGAAACGTTTGCCAAACGTGACCCGGAAGGCGCGCTTTTCCGGGTCGATCTTCGCTTACGCCCGGAAGGCTCGGCTGGTCCACTCGCACGCTCACTTGAAAGCATGGAAAATTACTATGCCGGTTTCGGCGAAACCTGGGAGCGGATTGCGTTGATCAAAGCGCGAGGAATCGCCGGCGATCGCGAGCTGGCTTACGAATTTTTGCGCCAACATCAACCTTTCATTTACCCGCGCAGCCCAACGCCGGACCTGCTCGACGAAATCGCAAAGATCAAAAGAAGAATCGAACGCGACGTAATCCGATCAGACAGCTTGGAACGGGACGTTAAACTTGGCCGCGGCGGAATCCGCGAGATCGAATTCGTCGTGCAAACGCTGCAATTCATTCATGGCGGCCGTCATATCTTTTTGCGAGAGACGAGCACGCTCGATGCGTTGCGCGGGCTGTCACGATTGGAACTCATCCCGCGGAAAGAAGTTGCCGGTCTTGACCAGGCCTATCGCTTCCTCCGCCAGGTCGAGCACCGATTGCAGATTGAAGCCGAACAACAAACTCACACGGTCCCGCGCGAACCGACGGCTCTCAACAGACTCGCGCGCAGTCTCGGATTTGATTCGGGCAAAGAGTTCACCGCGGCCCTCAACAAAACGATGCAGAATGTTCGGTCGATTTTTGATCGCATAATTTTATCCGCCCCGACAGAAGGTGTGTTACCAGATCTGAAATTGTTCAAAGACGAAAAATCGGCCACGCGTTCGCTTGGGGATTTATTGAAGCCGACATCCGCATCGCATGTTGCGCCGCGAACCAAACAAGTGTTTGCCAAACTTCGTCCGGCTCTTCTCGATCAAATGGCAAAGACGGCGGACCCGGATGTCACATTGAATCAGTTTGTCCGCTTCGTCGAAGCCTACGGCCTGCGCGGCTTGCTCTTTGAATTGCTCGCCAGCAATCCGACTTTGCTCGAATTGGTGGTCAAAACTCTCGACGCCAGTCGGTTCGCCGGTGATCTGCTGATTCGCCGACCGCAATTGCTCGAGGAAAGCACGCGCGACAAAAGTTTTAATCAGCCGCGATCAATCGCCGAGCATTTTGCTCGACTCCAATCTTTCGGGTGCAGCGCAACAAATTTCGATCCGATCCGTGCTTATCGGCAAAGGCAACTGCTACGGATCATTATGCGCGACGTCCTCGAAGTCGCGGACGCATCGATCATTTTCGCGGAATTGTCCGATCTCGCTGAAGCGTGTCTCAGGTTTACGAACGAACTTTTAGGCGGCGAAGGGTTAACGATCATCGCGCTGGGAAAATTTGGTGGCCGCGAAATGAATTACGGCGCCGATCTTGATTTGTTGTTTGTCGGCGAGGACACGCGCGCTGCGCAGAACCTCGTGACGGCCGTGACACAGCCGAGCAGCGAAGGAACAATCGCTGCGGTCGATGCTCGCCTTCGACCCGATGGCGATAAGGGACCCCTGGTCGCGCCACTTGCAGCATGCGAATCCTATTACCGCGAGCGCGCGCAGCTTTGGGAAATCCACGCGTTGACGCGGGCGCGCCCGAT
>JALYKJ010000334.1 GCA_030774845.1 Verrucomicrobiota bacterium | reverse complement strand
CCGATTTGGGCAGTCGTACCTCGCACACGGCAATTATCGCGCGCTCGCTCGACATTCCGGCCGTTGTCGGCTTGCATGACGCGACCGAGAAACTCGAGACCGGTCAACACGTGCTTCTTGACGGTTACACCGGCGTGCTGATTGTCGATCCAACGCCGGAGACGCTGTCTTACTACGGCGAGATCGAGATCAGAAAAGGTCAGGTCACGAAGGAACTGCGACAACTTCGCGAGACCACATCGACCACGAGCGACGGCCGCCACATTGTTCTTTCCGCGAATATCGAGCTGCCGGGCGACGTCGATGCCGTCGCCGAAAACGGCGCCGAAGGCATTGGGCTTTACCGCACCGAGTTTCTTTTCGTAAATCGCGACACACTGCCGAGCGAAGAGGAACAATATGAGACCTATCGAAAAGTGGCCGAGCAGGTGAAACCAAACCCGCTCATCATTCGCACGTTCGATCTCGGTGGCGACAAATTGGCCGCCGGCGCAGTCGATGTCGGTGATGAGTTGAATCCGTTCCTCGGTTGGCGCGCAATTCGTTTTTGTCTGGAAAACATCGACATCTTCAAAACGCAGTTGCGCGCCATCTTGCGCGCCAGCGCGGTCGGCAACGTGAAGATCATGTTCCCGATGATTTCGGGGTTGGAGGAATTGCGCCACGCCAAAGCGGTCCTAGACGAATGCAGGCGCGAAATTGGTCACGCGAAGATCGACAAGATGGAAGTCGGCGCGATGATCGAAATTCCGAGCGCGGCAATTTCCGCCGATGTGCTCGCGCGCGAAGTTGATTTCTTCAGCATTGGCACGAACGACTTGATCCAATACACCATCGCGGTCGACCGCGTGAATGAACGCATTGCGCACCTCTACGAGCCGACGCACCCGGCCGTTTTGCGGCTGCTAAAAATGATCGCCGACGCCGCGCATGCGAATGACATTTGGGTAGGAGTTTGTGGCGAGATGGCACGCGATGTTGCGCTGATTCCGATTTTGCTCGGCCTTGGCATTGACGAATTGAGTGTCGGCGCCACTTCTGTTCCTCGAGTCAAAATGGCCGTGCGCAGTTTGGCCGTGCCGGAGTGTCAGCAGTTGGTCGATGAAGTGCTCCGACTGCAAACGTCCTCGGAGATTCTCGCGCGTTGTTTGGAACTGGCCACCAAACGCTACGGCGATCTGCTTGGGTAAAGGAAGAAAAATGAAACGGCCTGAGGGCAGGCCGCCTCCAGAACTTTGGCAGATGTCGATCTTTGATTAAATTGCAAGTCCTGCTCCATGAAATTTTTGGCCCGGTTCCGGTCGCGCGGGAAAAAGCGCAGTAAACTTTTTCGTTACGGTTGGAAGATCACGCTCGTCGTCCTACTTGGCGGGGTCGGTCTGGCCCTGCTCCTTTTTTATGGCGCGTGGGCTGCGAGCTTCGATACGAAAAAAGTCGGGGCCATGCCGGAGCGTAACACCGTCTTCGATGTCGATGGAAAAATTTACAGCCGTCTCGCTGGCGCGAACCGGTTGCGCGTTTCGCTCGACGAAGTTTCGCCGTTTTTCATCGACGCGTTGTTGGCGCGAGAAGACACGCGCTTTTATCAGCATCCCGGAGTTGATTGGCACGGCATTTTTCGTGCGCTGGTGCACGATATTTTGAGCGGCTCGGCCAAGGAAGGGGCGAGCAGCATTACGCAACAACTCGCGCGCAACAGCCTTCCGCTCGGCGGCCGCAACATCAGTCGCAAGTTGCTTGAGGCAATGGTCGCGTTTCGGATCGAGCACGAATTCACGAAAAAGCAGATCCTCGAACTGTATGTGAATCGGATTTATTTTGGCGCCGGTTGTTACGGCGTCGAAACGGCGTCGCAGGCGTACTTCGGCAAGAACGCGTCGAAACTGAACCTTCCCGAAGCGGCCCTTCTTGCGGGGCTGATCCGCAGTCCGAATCGTTTTTCGCCGCTGAGAAATCCCGAAGGCGCCGCGAACGAGCGCAACGCGGTGTTGGATCGGATGGTTGAAGTGAAAAAAATTCCCGCGGCGGAGGCGGCCCAAGCCAAGCTCGCCAAAGTTTACGCGCATCCGCGGCGCCTGCTTCAGATCCAGGAGAATTACGCGATGGATGCGGTCCAGCGCGATTTGAACCTGATTCTCACGCAGGACCAGATCGACAACGGCGGTTTGTTTATTTACACCACGCTCGATCCAACTGTGCAGAACGCGGCGCAGCAGGCACTCGAGACCCAACTCACAAAGATTGAGCACCAGGGAAATTTTAACCATCCGCTCAAGGCGAATTATCATCCGCCGGAAAACGGCGAGGATTCGGCGATGCCATATTTGGAAGGCGCGCTCGTTGCAATCGACAACAACAGCGGCGGCATCCGCGCGCTGGTTGGTGGGCGCGATTATTCGCAAAGCAAATTCAATCGCGCGCTGCCTCCGGCGAATCGACAAGTCGGTTCTGCTTTCAAACCTTTCGTTTATACCGTCGCATTTTCGGAGGGATTGCTTCCCGGCGCATCCATCAGCGACGGCCAGATTCAGCCCGGCGAAATCGACGGCGCCGGAACCTGGTCGCCCGCAAATTCCGATGGCACTTACGGCGGCATTCAACCTTGCTCTTACGGTCTGATTCACTCGCGTAATACGATGAGCGTTCGCGTCGGGCAATTCGCCGGGCTCAATGCCGTCCAAAAAATCGCGACCACCCTGAATCTCAGCGACAACGTCCCGCGCGGTCCTGCGATTTACATCGGTTCGTTCGAAACCAATCTGAAAGATCTGACCGCCGCTTACACCGTTTTTCCAAACGCCGGTGTCCGCAAACAAGCCTACATCATCGAACGGATCGACGATGCCGAGCATCAGCCGATTTATCGCGCATCGCACATCGCCGCGCCTGCGCTCGATCCAAGCGCGGCGTGGATGACTTCTCAATTGATGGAAGAAGTTCTCACGCGCGGAACGGCCGCCGCGGCGCGTTCGTTAGGCTTCAATTTGCCGGCCGCCGGAAAAACGGGAACAACCAACGATTACAAAGACGCGTGGTTCGTCGGTTACACTTCGACGATGACCTGCGGTGTGTGGGTCGGATTCGATCAGCCGGTCACAATTATTCCGCACGGTTACGGCGCGGCGCTCGCGTTACCGGTTTGGGTGCAAGTGATGAACAAAGCCGCGACGATTTATCCGCCACAAGATTTGCAGCCGACCATGCCGATTCAGCACGCGCTGGTCTGTTCGCTTTCAAATCATCTCGCGACCACGGGTTGCGAAGCGGCCGGGACCGCCTACGAAATCGATCTGCCGGCTGACAAAGTTCCCACCGCCGGGTGCGAAGTTCACGGCGGCGAACAAATGCAGTTCGCGCAAAAGCTGAACGACTTTGAAAAAAAAGCCGCTGATTTCCCGAACAAATTCTTTCAGTCCTTCAAAAAATTCTTCGGCGGAAAATGATGATAGTGCGCAAGCGTCTGAATTCGACATTGGGC
>JALYKJ010000333.1 GCA_030774845.1 Verrucomicrobiota bacterium | reverse complement strand
GCTCAGTCTGCCGAAGACAAGGAGTCCGACTGCAAGCGCGACGAAGCAGGAGAGCAAAAGCGAGAAACCCATTCCGAGCAGCGGCAGCCATCGTCGAAAGCCAATGAAGAAAATAATTCCGACGAGGAGCACTGAACTGCCCAGAGTGGCCACGATGTCGTAACGCATGCTCAAAGAAATCTCGGCGACATAGGCCGAGCGGCCGGTCACGAGAACTTCCAGCGGTCCGCCGTCCCAGCCATCGCTCGCTCGCGCGCGAAAAGCGTTTACCTGGCGCATCAGGCGCTGACATTCGAATGCGCTGATTGATGATTGATTGGTGACCGCGAGAAAAACGCGCATCGTGCCGTCCGGCGAGGTAAGCGGTTGTTCCTGTTCAATTGCGTTCGCTTCCGCGAAAGGCTTCAGCGCCGGCCCGATCACGCCAAGTGGATCGAACGCGAGCTCAAACTCCGGTCGCGGCGAACCCGCTTCGATTTCCTGATGCAATCGGTGCAAGCGCTCGCGAATTTTCTCCGGCTGCAAGATCGACATCGTCTGCTCGAACGCTGCCGGTTCCAAATTCAGAAGCAGGGGAACCGCGATCAATTGCAAATCGCGAATGCCATCCGGCGTTTCCATTGGAGAACCCGCCAGCACCCGCTCGCACCACGGTTGCTTCCGCAAGTTCTCAGCAAACGCTGGCGCAAATTCCTCAAGTTTGTCGACATCTTGCGGCTGACAACGCAGAGCGAACGTGAGCTCGCGAGTTTGTTCGAAGTCGCGATCGTAAATTTCCAGTCCGCGAACAGATTCAAAACCTCGCGGCAGCATGTTGATCACGTCGGAGTCGAGCTCGATCCGCGTAACGAGAATAGCGAGGCAGGCGGCTGCGAACGCCGCGACGCCAAACCAGACGAGCAGGCGCCGTTGCGCCATCACGCGCGCGATCAAATCACTCATCCGCATGCCTGAGCTTCCGCAATTGCCGCCGCGTTTAAAATCGGAAAACAAAAGTTTCCGATCCCGAAACATGACGCACCTGATGTCGACCCTGTCCGCTACCGGACGGACTCGCCGTGGCGAGCGCGTGAACGATCTTGCCCCGCAATTCGAGCCAGCCGCGTAATTGTTGCGGCGCGCGGTCGATCGGGCCCGACCAGCCGCGGCCGGCGATTGCTCCTTTGATTTCGGCAAAGCTCGCGTCCTGGCGCACAATGAGCAACGTCACTCCGGGCCCTTTCGAGAACATCAGTTCGAAATCGCCGGTCTTAGAAAAACGAACGATGACGTCGCCAATGACCGTCGTTTTCGCGGTGCGGTAAAGAAGTTGACCGCTGCGCGTCTGCCAATTGCGCGCCGGTTCGGCGAATTGATGCGTTGAAGTTGTCGCGCACCCGGTAAGATCGACAATCAACAGCGCAGCCGCGATGGCGGAGATGATCCGTATCACGATGCAACGCTGAGCGGCCGCGGCGACGCGTTCGCGTTTCTCTGTGGGACCAGGGTTCGCCGCGGCACGATGCCGAAATGTTTCTGCAACCAAACCAGAAAATAAAAAACCTACATTCGCCATCGGATTCCGAAAGAGTTGCCGACGTTACCGCCGAGCACTGCGTTCACCGCTGGCGCTACGCCAAGAACGTTTCGCGGTGAAAGAAAAACTTCGACAAATTCCTTCGTATACCACGCGTTCACAAACCGCAGATAAATATCCATCGCGCGATTCACCGCCCGTTGGGAACGGAATCCGTCTTTGAAATAGAACTTTGTTCCCGGTTCGGAGCAGGCGCCGAAGATTTCGCCGCCGAATTTTTTGAGGAAACCGGCGCGCCGGAATTTCTCGTGCAATCCGAGCCGAGTGAACGCTTTCATGCTGAACGGCAACAGCGATTCGCCGATGTGGAACCGCGGAAACTTTTCGCGCTCGAAGACAACTACGCGCCGGCCCGCTTGCGCAAGCAACGTCGCCGCTATGCTGCCGGCGGGGCCGCCGCCAATAATTGCAACGTCGTAGAGATCAGCATCCATCTGTCGGTTATGTTAACCAGCTTCGGTGCGAAGCAAAGGTGGATCGAGCAACCGTCGCCGCAACAGATTGCAACCCCTCACCTTCATCCTCTCCCCTTGAGAAGGGGAGAGGGCGGGGTGAGGAGTCGGTCAAAACTGGTTGTAAAGTAAATAACCAGTGACCGACATAGATGAACACAAATCCGGGAACGGAAATTCAGGCTTCGGAAATCTGTGCTAATCTGTGTCGATCTGTGGCTAAAGTTGTTTTGGTTTGCTGCTGAGATATGAAGCTGATCGACAAGTTCGTGAGTCGCGAGCTGCTCGTTAACGTGCTGTTCGCGATCGCGGTGCTGAGTCTCGTTCTCGTCGTCGGCAACATTTTTCGAAAACTGTTGCCGTTGCTGGTGAACCATGATGTGCCAGTCGAATATCTGCTCGCGTTTATCGCTTACGTTTTTCCGTTCTCGCTCATTTTCACGATTCCGTGGGGATTGCTCACCGCGATCCTGCTCGTGTTCGGTCGGCTTTCGGCCGATAACGAATTGATCGCGCTCCGATCAAACGGTGTGAGCGTACCGCGCGTTGCCGTTTCGCTGGCTGTTATCTCGCTCGCGTGCACGACGATTTGTCTCTGGCTTACGGTCCAGGTGTCGCCAGCCACGCAAAAAAAATTGCGAAGCACCATCTTCGATCTGGCCACGCGGGATCCGATGGCGCTCTTCGGCAGCGATCAGGTGATCGACCAGTTTCCGGGACGAAAAATTTACGTCGGCAAAAAAGAAGGGAACAAGCTCGAGAACATCACCGTGTTCGAGCTCGATCAAAAATCGATGCCGATGCGAGTG
>JALYKJ010000332.1 GCA_030774845.1 Verrucomicrobiota bacterium | reverse complement strand
ACCCACAGTCGAGCAATACGTCTTTATAGCGAACGGGCTGCGGCACCTCCATTTGAAATGGAATGGCGGCATGCGACAGCTCGCACGCGAGGCACTGGCGATATGTGGATTCGAGTAAACCTGGTCCCAGCTCGCGATGAACCTCAATGGCACAGCCAATTACGCGTCGCGACAACTTATCAAATTCCATCTTCGTGTCCTTTGTGATCTTCGTGGTGGCGCTCGGTGCAGGCGGTGCGAATGGCGTCGATGACGAGATCGTCCTGATGGGAAAAGATGGTGCGCAAATCGAGTTTGAAACGACCGTCACCGATGTAACCAATGACGGGCGGAGCGGAACGGCGAAGAGCGCGCGCAAAATCCTGGAGCGAGAAGTCTTCGGGCAGAAAGTCGATTGTGATGGAGGGCACGATGGATTTGGGCAAAGTGCCGCCACCCACTTTTGCCGTGCCGGTCCCAATCGTGATCTTCACTGGTAATCCTTGAAGACGAGTTACCATCGCGGCAGCACGGGCACGCAATTCGTCTTTTGGAATTTGTAAGAGTGCGAGCGCGGGGATTTCGCTCGTTACCTCGTTGAGGTGGAGATCGACAGTCGTTTGCAGCGCAGCGAAAACTAATTTGTCGCAACGCAGTGCGCGAAAGAGCGGCTCAGCTTTAAGCGCTGCGATCAATCGTTTTTTCCCGACGATGATTCCGGCTTGCGGGCCGCCGAACAATTTATCGCCGCTGAAACAAACGAGATCGGCACCATCCCTCAAAGTTTCGGTCGGAGTTGGTTCGTGGTGATGTAAGCCGATCTGCTCGGTCGCCATCATTGCGCCGCTTCCCAAATCTTCCACGAATGGAACACTTTTTCTTCGTGCGAGCGCGGCAAGTTCTGCGGTTGAAGGCGATTCAACGAAACCGCTCATGAAGAAGTTGCTGCGATGCACTTTCAAAATAAGCCCGGTCTGTTTGCCAATGGCGCGCGCGTAATCGGACAGGGTCGTTTTGTTGGTCGCGCCGACTTCGTGAAGTTTCGCGCCGCTCGCTTCCAAGATCTCGCCGATGCGAAAGCCTCCCCCGATTTGGACCAGTTCGCCGCGCGAGACGATGATTTCTCTTGGAGGGACACGGTCGCCGCGGCGACTCGCGTCCGGTTTTTGGGCGCCGACGGCGCGGCGCCCTCCAGTTGGTGAAATGAAGTGGCGAACAATCAAAACCAGCGCTGCTGCGCAATTGTTCACGATTGTGGCCGCTTCCGCCTGGCAGAGGACGGCGAGAGCGCGCTCGAGATAGCCAGCGCGATCACCGCGATCGCCGGTCGCGAGATCGAGCTCCAGATTATTATACGAGGAAGCAGCATTTCGAAGCACTTCGCCTGCTCCTTGCGGAAGGGGTGAGCGGCCGAGGTTGGTATGAATCACGATGCCGGTCCCGTTGATCAACGGTTGAATCCGGCTCGCGCGAAGATTCTCAATCGAGCTGCGGACAAGATCGACAACTACGGCGAACTCCGGGACCTCGCGTCGCCGACGAATCTGCGCCAGTTCCTGTCGGACAACATCGACAATCAGCGGCCGTGGCAGGTCGGTCCGAGCCGGACTGGCCTCTTCGCCTAACGAATCGAGAACCTTGCTCACCGCCGGAATCGCGCGACGCGATCGCGATTTTACTTTGTCATGCATATCAAATGTTTTCTCCGTCGTGTGATGCGGCCAATAACGGCCGCACAAGGCGTGCGGGCTTTCTTGAGAACGCGAAGAACTTTAGACAGCCGGGATTCAGGGACACAAAGCAGCAAACCTCCGCTCGTCTGCGCATCCGCTAAAAAAACGCGCTGAACTGGCGATGTTGATTTCAAATCCGCGGTTTCTCTCGCGGCCTTCATGTTGTCGCGAGTCCCGCCGGGAATGCAGTCGTGCTTGATCAATTCGAAGATCTCGTCGCTGATTGCCGGCGCGCGGTCCGGAGAAATTTCAGCGCTCACTTTGCTCGCGTGACACATATTGGCGAGATGGCCGAGCAGTCCGAAACCGGTGATGTCGGTTGCGGCACGAACGAGACATTTTTCGGCGAGGTCGGCGCCGACTGAGTTTGTTTGCGACATGAGCGCGATCACTTTTTTCTCGAGCGCACGCGACACGAGGCCGCGTTTGATTGCAGTGGTGGCGATGCCAGTGCCGAGAGGTTTTGTGAGCACGAGCAAATCGCCCGGCCGCGCATTCTCGTTTGCGAGAATATTTCGAAGATCGACAACTCCAGTGACAGCGAGGCCGTAGATTGGCTCTGGATTGCGGATGGAATGTCCGCCGATGATGGCGCAACCGACTTCGGCGGCCTTTTCCAGTCCGCCGCGCAGAATCGACGCAATCGTTTTTGGCGAGACAAGATTCATTGGGAAACCCATAAGATTCAGCGCGGTTATCGGCCGGCCGCCCATCGCAAAAACATCCGAGAGCGCGTTGGCAGCGGCGATTTGTCCATAGGCGAACGGGTCGTCCACGATCGGTGTAAAAAAGTCCACGGTCTGCACGAGGGCACACGCCTTCGCCGAGCCTCCGGCGCGCAGGCGATGTCGATCCGCCTTTGGTCGCCGCGGCGACCTACAGCGCGATAGGTCCAAACGGTAAACGCCGGCGTCGTCGAACGTACTCGAATTCACGAGAACGTTCGCGTTACGATAAGTTGGTAGCTGCCGCAAAACTTGCGTCAGGGCCTGTTGGCTCAACTTGGCTGCTCAACCGGCACAGGACGATAACGATGTCAGTTTACGGATATGTTCGCGCGACACGAATGCTCACCTCCTTTCATAAAAACTAAGAGTGAGAGAAAGAGGAACAGTGTTGCGGAGAGGACAGGAATCGAACCTGCCCCGGCTCTTGCGAACCGACAACGGTTTTGAAGACCGCGAGGACCACCAGGCACCCTTCACTCTCCAATGAATTGCAGATTGCAGATTGCAGATTGCAGATTGCAGATTGCGAAAAATCGACAATTCGCGGGCAGTGCGGATACGAAAAGCTATTTTGCTTTTTTGATTGCGCTGACGACGGCGTCGAAGTCCGGCCAGTCGCCGGAATCGAGTTTGGAATGGAGCAGTTTGCCATTGGCGCGAATTTCAAAAGCGCCGCCGCCCGAAGGAATGAGCGTGAGCGATTTGATGCGTTCGCCGAGTTCAAGAATTTTGGTCGCCAAACTGACGGCCTTAGGCGTGTAGTTTCAAACGACGCAATATTCGATCGAGACTTCGGTCTTCACCCGGCGAGCTCCTTTCCGATGAAAATGGTACGGAAGCCGAGAGAGCCGGTCAAGAAACTGTAGAAGCAGCCGTGTCGGCTGCTTTCCCTTAAAAAGCAGGCAAGACGCCTGCCACAGCAGATGGCAAGCGATGCGGTTGCCCTACAATTTCGACTAACGATTGCGAGTGGAAGCAGGCGCTTCGGCGCCTTCTTCTTCGGCCGCGGCCGGTCCGCCGCCGAAGTAATAGGAAAAGACAACAAACAATTGCATCACCGGCGATTTATGATTCACGCCGAACAACGGCGAGATATCGAAACGCGTATTTCGGCTTGGCCGCCAGGCCGCAGTCGGTCCGATGACGAAGCTGTTATAGGGTTTTCCGCGAATTCCCTTGTCGGTAAAACTGCGAAAGAGGAATTCCATTCCGCCTTTCAGTTCTTCGTGGCTAAGCCAAAACGGCATGACCAGACTTTGAGCGAAACCCCACTCGCGACCGCGATCGCCGCTCGTTTCCTGTTCGAAAAAAAGATTGAAGGCCCATTCGATGCGATCGTAGAAATCTTCCGAGAGCAACAGGCGCAGCTCGTAAGCGTCAGGAATGTCCATCGACGTGTCGAAACCGCCCGGACCAAATTTGTGAGCTGGAGTCGGCGGACCTTCATCGTGAAGAATTTTGCCGCCGCCAACTTTGTATTCGGCGAAAATCGTTGGATTTAACGGAATCTTACCCCAATCAGCGAACGCATAACGGGCCTCGATGCTGAAGCTGCGGACCTGGGTTTCATCGCCATAATGTTCGATGTCAGTTTCAGTGGCGACGTTGATCCGGTAAGGCAAACCAAGCTCGACCTCTTGAGTGAAGTCGTGGTCCGGCCGACGAAAATGCACGACGGCGTCTTCGTAAATCAGACTGGCGTAAACTGCGCCCGGCGGCAGCACGTAAGCGTTCGTGAGCGGCGAGAAGCGCGATTGGGAAAAACTGGTTGGCGCGCCGTAAGCGCTCGGTAACGGTTCGCCGGTGACGACAATGTGCTCGGAAGCGGCGGTTTGAGCGTGACTCGAATGATTGATCGCCAGGAAAGCCAGATAAGCGGAAGCGAGCAACGGAACGACTAGACGCGAGGTCCGGAAACAGACTTTTTGCCGTTGATGGGGATGAATGGTTGAGCGCGGGAATGCGATGAAGGCAACCCACGAGTTTGAGAAAAATTCGGTGCGTCGCATTTTGCCAAATAACATCTGACAACGTGATGGCAAGTGGAACTTAGCCAGCTGTATTCTCTCTATATATAGTACGACCCCGCGGGCGGGTCGCGTTGATTTGCTTTGCCGTGAATGTTAGCGTCCGCGCGCCGTCATGGCTCAAAATTACAAGGAAACGCTCAATCTGCCGCGCACGGATTTTCCGATGAAGGCGAATCTGGTCACGCGCGAGCCGGAGCTGCTGAAAATGTGGGATGAAACGCGGCTCTATCAGCGAATCCAGCAGTCGCGCAAAGATCGGGAGCTCTTCGTCCTTCATGACGGCCCGCCTTTCGCCAACGGCGACGTGCACATGGGAACCGCGCTCAACAAGATCCTAAAAGATTTCGTTGTGAAATCGCAAACGATGCTCGGCAAACGCGCACCTTACGTTCCGGGCTGGGACTGTCATGGGCTACCGATCGAATACAAAGTGGTCAAGGAATCGCGCGATTTGTCGCCGCTGGAGGTTCGCAAACGCTGCGATGCGTTCGCCCGCAAGTATGTCGATCTTCAGCGCGAGCAATTTAAACGTCTCGGCGTGCTCGGGGATTGGGAACATCCATACCTGACGCTCGATCCAAAATACGAAGCGGAAATCTTGCGCGCATTCGCCGTTTTCGTCGAAAAGGGATTGGTTTACCAATCGAAGAAACCGGTTTTCTGGAGCACCGGCGCGCAGACCGCACTCGCTGAAGCCGAAGTGGAATACCAAGAGCGCGATGACACCGCTGTTTACGTGAAATTTCCGATCGCGAGCGGCGATTGGAAAGACAAAGCCAGCATCGCGATTTGGACGACCACACCGTGGACATTACCGGCCAACCTCGCGATCGCGGTTGACCCGAAAGAATTGTACGTCGTCCAGGAATTTTCGCGCGACGGCATTTCCGAGACGTTGTTGCTGGCCGATAAACTGGTCCCGCAATTTTGCGCGAACACGAAATTCGAACCGACCGGCGAACCGCTCGAATCATTTCCCGGCGCCAAGATCGACAGGATCAAAGCGCGCCATCCATTTCTTGATCGCGAAGCAATTGTGCTCACCGCGGACTTTGTCACAATGGACAGCGGCACTGGTGCAGTTCACATCGCGCCCGGTCACGGCGAGGACGATTATTGGTTAGGCAAACGAAACGATTTGCCGATTTTGTCGCCGGTCGATGATCATGGTCGCTTCACTGACGAAGCGAGCTTGCCAAAGCTCACCGGGAAATACGTCTTCGATGCGAATGCTGACGTGGTGAACTTGTTGCGCGAGCGCGGCAATTTGTTGGGCGCGCAAAATTTTCATCACTCTTATCCGTACTGCTGGCGCTCGAAAACGCCGATCATCTTCCGGAACGTCGAACAATTTTTTATTCGGATCGACGATCTGCGGGGCAAAGCCCTCAAAGCAATTCATAACGAAGTGAAATGGATTCCGGCCTGGGGTGAGAACCGGATTGCCGGCACGGTGGAATCGCGTCCCGATTGGGTGATCTCGCGTCAGCGCAGCTGGGGCGTGCCGTTGCCGGTCTTCTACTCGGCCGACGGCAAACCAATTCTCGACGCGAAGATCATTCGCAAGCTCGCCGACCTCGTGGCGGAACGCGGCTCGAACGTTTGGTTCGAATTGAATGATGTCGATCTTGCAAAGCAACTGGGACTTCCCGCTGGAACAACTAAACGCAACGACACAATCGACGTTTGGATCGACAGCGGCGTCTCGCATCGCGCGGTTTGCGCGTTGCATCCTGAATTGCGCGATCCGGCCGACATGTATTTGGAAGCGACCGATCAACATCGCGGTTGGTTCCAATCGTCGCTCATGACCAGCATCGCGCTGAACGATCGCGCGCCTTACAAAACGTGCGTTACTCACGGGTTCGTTGTCGATCTTGATGGAAAGAAAATTTCCAAATCGGGAACGTACGACAAACCGATGGACGCCGGTCACTTCGTCGGGCGTCACGGCGCGGACCTGGTTCGATTGTGGGCGTGCAGCATCGATTACACCGATGACGTTCCGTTTTCAGAAGAAATGTTCACGCGGCTCGGCGATACCTATCGGCGCATTCGCAACACGCTTCGGATTTTGTCAGGGAACCTCTACGACTTCACCCCTCACCTTCATCCTGTCCCCTCGAAGGGGAGTGGGCAGGGTGAGGGGTCGTTGGGCGCGACGTTAATCGATCGGTGGATTCTCGAACGGCTCGATCAGGTGATTGCTGATTGCCGCGCTGCTTATGAAGCATTCGAGTTTCACAAGGTTTATCACACGCTCAATCAATTTTGCGCGGTGGATCTTAGCAGTCTTTACATCGACATCACTAAAGACCGGATGTATTGCGATCCCGCGGACGCGGGACGCCGTCGCGCGACGCAATCCGCCATGCATGAGATTTTCAGCGCACTTTGCCAGTTGCTTGCCCCGGTGGTCGCATTTACGGCCGAAGAAGCGTGGCGTCATTCGGGCGCTGAGACGTCTGTTCACTTGGAGGAATTTCCGAGAACTCAAAACCGCGGCGATAAAGCAAGTGCGCAGATGGCGGATCTTTTGCGATTGCGCGGCGTGATCGGTCAAGCGATCGAAAAGGCGCGCCAGGAAAAGCTGATTGGCAACGCACTCGAGGCGGCGGTTGTTCTGCGTTCGGACTCGAATGTGACAAGCGAACTCAGCAAAGAGGAGCTGGAAGAATTTTTCATCTTGAGTGATCTCAAGATCGAGCAGACGAAAGAGGCGAGCGCAACCGTGGCGAAGACGCCTTATCAGAAATGCGCGCGGTGTTGGCGGCATCGCGAGTACGTTGGCAAGAGCAAAGCGCATCCGGACTTGTGCGATAGATGTGAGAAAGTGATCGCGACCTCCAGATGAAATACATATCCTTCATTTCGCTACCGCTCTATTTGCTGGACCGGATCACAAAATATTGGGTCTTGCACTCGATCGATCCGGACCAGCCGGTCGCCGTGGTGCCGGGTTTCTTTCATTTGGTCAACATTACCAACACCGGCGCCGCGTTCGGTTCGTTCAGGAACAACAATGCATTTTTCATTGCGATATCTTGTATCGCATTGTTATTCGCGCTCGTGCTGCTCTTAGGGCGACACGAACATGGCGAGCCAGATCGTCCGAAGTCGCTGTGGTGGACCCGAAATTTCTGGCGCGACGTTTCGCTGGCGCTACTGGCGGCGGGCGTGCTCGGCAATCTGACCGATCGTTTGCTTTACGGTCACGTGATCGATTTCCTTCTTTTCGATTTCGGATCGCATGTGCCGTCATTTCTGCATCCCTGGCCGGCATTCAATGTGGCCGATTCCTGCATCTGTATCGCGGTCGTTTTCTTTATCGTCCATTCGTTTCGGCAGGAGAAGAAAGCGCCGGCGCCTGCATAATTGCGCTTCGCAGAGCGAAGCAGCTACAATAGCAACGTGAAAACGTCGCCGATGGAGAAAACTGCGCGCGAGATCGCGCAGCGCTTGCGCGCGGCCGGCCACATCGCCTATTTCGCGGGCGGTTGCGTGCGCGACATGGTCCGCGGTTTGGCCGCAAAAGATTTCGACGTCGCGACGGATGCGACGCCTGACATTGTGCAGAAGATTTTTTCGCACACCTACGCTGTCGGCGCGGCCTTCGGCGTCGTCGTTGTCGTCGAGAATGGATTCAACTTTGAAGTTGCGACATTTCGATCGGATGGCGCCTATCTGGACCACCGTCATCCCGTCGATGTTCGATTTTCGTCGCCGGAAGAAGATGCGAAGCGGCGCGATTTTACGATTAACGGGATGTTCTTCGATCCAGAGAAGAACGAAGTGATCGATTTCGTCGGTGGCCGCGCTGACTTGGAAGCAAAACTTGTTCGGGCAATCGGCGATCCCGCCGAGCGTTTTGCCGAAGATCGGCTGCGCATGTTACGGGCAGTTCGTTTCGCGACCGTGCTCGATTACAAGATCGACAATCGGACATGGGACGCGCTCGTTGCGAATGCGGCATCGATCAATGAGATCAGCGCCGAGCGAATTCGCGAAGAGCTGGTAAAGATTTTTCTTTCGTCGAATCGAGTCCGCGGCTGGGACTTGCTCGACCAAAGCGGATTGCTGCGCACGATTCTACCCGAACTGGAAGCGATGAAAGGTTGTCTGCAACCGGAGCAGTTTCATCCCGAGGGCGATGTGTTTCAGCACACCCGACTGATGCTGGAATTGTTGCCGGAAGAAGTTTCGGCGCCTCTCATGTTCGCCGTTTTACTTCACGATGTGGCCAAGCCGGTTACCGCGACTGTCGACGAAACGGGCCGAATCCGTTTCAACGACCACGACCGCATTGGCGCAGCAATGACCGAGTCAATCATGGAACGGTTGCGCTTTTCGCGCGCGGAGATCGACGCCGCGGTCGAGATGGTGCGGCAACACATGGTCTTCAAAGACGTGCCGAGGATGCGCGTGGCAAAACTAAAGCGATTCATGGCGCGGCCGACCTTTGAAGAGGAGCTCGAACTGCATCGAGTCGATTGCGCGAGTAGCCATCGGATGATGGACAACTACGAATTTCTTTTGCGGAAACGTGAAGAGTTCGCCAACGAACCGATCATCCCGCCGCCACTCGTCCGCGGCGACGATTTGATCGCACTCGGAATGAAGCCCGGTCCGAAGTTCGGCGAGATCCTTGAAGCGGTCGAAACGCTACAACTTGAAGGCGCGTTGAAAGATCGGGAAGAAGCCCTCGATTGGGTGAAGCGCGAATACTCGCCAGGCCAAAAAGCTTAATAGAACATTCGGCGCCCAACGTTTGCCGTTGAGCGCCGAATGAAATTGCAACGCCGGGAACTACTAACCGTGTGGCGGGCGGGTTGGCTTGGGCTTTGGAGTAGGTCTCAGCGTTGGAGTAATCATTTTTTGCCGTGAGGCTTTGGCGTCGGGGTCGGTGTAGGTCC
>JALYKJ010000331.1 GCA_030774845.1 Verrucomicrobiota bacterium | reverse complement strand
GCTATGCGATGACGGCCTGCAAGCGCAAAGGCATGGAAGTCGTTCTCGCGACCAACGACAAAGATTTGTATCAGTTGATCGGTCCTTGCGTGAAAGTTTATACCACGGCCAAGGCCGATCTCGCTTCGCCAAAAGACGCATTCGCATTGCTCGGCGAAGAACAAGCGACCACGAAATGGGAAGTGCCGCCGAAATTGATCGGCGACGTGCTGGCGATTTCGGGAGATTCGGTCGACAACATTCCCGGTGTCGGCATCGGACGAAAAACCGCGGCCGGATTAATCCGCGAATTCGGCGGCTTGGACCAGCTGCTTGCAAGCATCGACAAGGTGAAAAGCTTGCGTAACCGGGAAAAACTCGCCGCTGCCCGCGAACAAATTTTGCAGAACCGAAAAATGGTCGAGCTCGATTGCCACATGGAACTCCCGGTCGCGATCGACAGCCTCCGGATCCAGCCGGATTATCCGGCATTGATCACCCAACTCGAGAAATGCGAATTCAAATCGCTCCTGCAGGAGGTAAAAGACGAGGCCGCACGCGTCCGTGGTTCGACCCAAGAGGAAATGAAGTTGTAAGTGCCTCTCACAGTTGAGCCTGCTCAGTCCGAAAAAATCGTAAATAATTCGAACGCCAGCCGCCCGGTGCTGTCCAATTTAACAGGTTAAGGCGATTCGGGTAGTTGCACGTTTCTTGTATTTGCTGTTTCTCCTTGGCGTGCGCTGCCCGAATCTTTTTTTTTGCGCGGAAGATGCTCCGAATTGCGGTGTTGCGGCGCGCCCAGTCAAAATGGTTTCATAGCGGCCGCGGTTTAGTTTATGCAGAGCGACACTAGCCCGTTCGGCCTCCGCGGCTTCCTCATCGATGCGCCAGAATTCGGCACTTTGCGGAGCCGCCCGAACGGTGCCGTGATCATCGACAACGGACGAATTTCAGGAATCGGCGACTACGACGATCTGCGCCGGCTTCGACCGAATTCAATTCGTTGGATCGACCGAAGAGGAACGGCAATTTTCCCCGGACTGATTGATTGTCACACGCATCTGCCGCAATACTCCGTGGTCGCTCGCGGGGAAAGCGAGCTCCTGCCCTGGCTGCGGCAACACATCTTCCCGGTGGAACGCGAGTTTACCGGACCGAAAGCACGTGCGGAAGCGCCACAGTTTTTTCACGAGCTGGTGCGCAATGGCACGACGACAGTGATGGCCTACGCCGCAATTTATGAGGACAGTTGTGAGGTTGGGTTCGAGGCCGCCAAACAAAGCGGCGTCCGGGCAATTCTCGGGAAAATGATGATGGACCTCGGCTCCTACGGCCAGCTCCAACCGAAAAAGGTGTTCTCCATTTCACTCCTGGAGAGCGAACGCCTTTGCCGTAAATGGCATCGGGCCGAACAAGGCCGGCTTGAGTACGCTTTCAGCCCGCGTTTCGCAGTCACTTGTTCCGAGAAAATGATGCGTGGCGCCGCCGAACTCGCAGCACGACTTGAAGCTTATCTGCAAACACATCTGGCCGAAAATCGCGAGGAACTGGAAAAGGTGCATCACCTTTATATGAGCGCGCGCGACTACACCCATGTGTATGAAAAATGTGGAATGCTCACGGCGCACACCGTGCTTGGTCATTGCATTCATCTTAATCCGCGAGAGATCGCAGCCATTGCCGCCGCGCAATCCAGCGTGGCGCATTGTCCGAGCTCAAATCTCTTTCTTGGCAGCGGCTTGATGAAGTTAGACCAAGTTTTGAAAGCCGGAATCACTGTCGGACTCGGTTCCGATGTCGCCGGCGGACCGGAGCTAAATATGTGGCAGGTGATGCGCGCGGCGATTGAAGTGCAAAAGGCGCGCGGCGCCTACGAACCAAACTTGCGGCCACTTCGTCCGAGCGAAGCATTTTATCTCGCCACCCACGGCGGCGCGCGCGCACTTGGAAAAGCCGCCATCATTGGCACACTCGATGCCGGCAAGGAAGCCGATCTGATCATTGTCGATCTTGCCGCGCTCTTGCCGTATCCAAATCAGGATGCTTTGGCGGGACTTGCGCCCGAGGATGTAATCGCGCTCTGCATTTATCGCGGCGGGCCGGAGGCCAATCTCGAAACTTACGTTCGCGGCAAATGCATTTATCAAGCGCCAGGCCTGGCCGCCGCCACATGAAACCGGCAATGGTCGATCCAATCGAAATCGCCTTGCGCGAAGACATCGGCGATGGCGACGTCACTACGGATTTTTTTGTTTCGAAGAATCAGCAAGCGATGGCGCGAATTGTTGCTCGTGAGCGAGCGATTCTCGCCGGAACTGAAACGGCCGCGGAAGTTTTTCGGCGCGTCGATTCGGCATTGCACATTGCGGTGCTTCGTAATGATGGCAGCGAAGTCAACGCCAGCGACAGCGTGATCGAGCTCCGTGGACAGGCACGCCCAATTTTGAAAGCGGAGCGTGTCGCGCTGAATTTTTTGCAGCGACTGTCCGGGATCGCAACCCTGACACGAAGGTTTGTCGATGCCGCCGCCAACGAACACGTGAAGATTCTCGACACGCGCAAAACGACGCCAGGTCTTCGCGCGCTCGAGAAAGCAGCTGTGGTCGCCGGCGGCGGAGCGAATCATCGCTTCGGTCTCTTCGACATGGTGCTTTTGAAAGACAACCATCTCGCCGCCGACGCGGGATTCGACGCTTTTGCAAAAGCAGTGCGTAAATTCCGCGAGGCGCGACCGAAGATTCAAATCGAAGTGGAGGCCGATACGCTGGAGCAAGTCCGCACGTTTTTGGAAATCGACGGCATCGATCTGATCCTGCTCGACAACATGAAGCCGGCGCAAATTCGCGAGGCGGTCGCGCTCGGCAAAAACAAAGTGAAATTCGAAGCGAGCGGCGGTGTTACGTTGAAAAACATCCGCCAAATTGCCGCCACCGGGGTCGATTACATATCCATCGGCGCGCTGACACATTCGCCCCACGCAATCGATTTCTCTCTCGAGCTAACGCCGCTTGCAGGATGAGCGGACCCAATTTCCACCCTCGCCTGCCGCTTCGCGACTTCCGCCCCGGGATCGCGACCGGGTGGAGCGCCGAGAGAGTGAGGTGAGGGTCGCACCTTAGGCTGAAGCTCGAAACCAACGACCCAATGACCCGATTATCAGAAGATAAGATCCGCGATGCGATGAGCGGATGCACAATCGGACGGGAGATTTTCGTTTTGGAGGCGACAACTTCCACGAACGATTCCGTTTTGGAACGCACTTTGCCATCAACGCGAGAAGGCTTGGTCGTGTTTGCGGAACGCCAAACCGCCGGACGCGGCCAACGTACTAATTTTTGGGAATCGGCTGATCGGAAAGGACTTTGGTTCTCGTTTTTGCTTCGGCCAAAGGGCGACATCGGGGATTCGCCGTACCTGGCTGAGTGGGCCGCGCGCACAGTTGCCGACACGATTTCGAAAGAATTCGCGTTACCGGCGACGGTCAAATTGCCTAACGATGTTATCGTCGCTGGGGGAAAAATTGCCGGGGTTCTCGTCGAAATGCGCGCTAAAAAAAACGCGCCGCACATCGCGATCATCGGCATCGGAGTAAATGTGAATCACCAACCAGAAGATTTTTCGAAAGAGCTCCGCCCCCGCGCGATTTCTTTGGCGATGGCGTTGGATCGATCCGCCAAAGGACGGATTCGCCGTGGTGAACAAGTCGATCGTCACCAATTCGCAGTAGCGCTCCTGCGAAACCTCGATGTGACGTATCGGCAAATCTTTGCCGGTAAACTGTAGGGCAAGGGCGTCGCTTGCCTTGCCGGAAATTCGGCAGGCGAAGCGCGTTCCCTACAAAATCTGGTGAATCATGCCGATTGCGGCCTAAAATTTTGCAGAGCGCGCAATTTCTCCAACGCGCGACCGCTGTCGATTTCTTCGCGCGCTAAATCAATTCCCTCTTTCAAATCGCGCGCCAGTCCGGCAACAACGAATCCTCCTGCTGCATTCACAATTGTCATGTCGCGTTTCGCGCCAGAAATTTTCCCGGAGAGAATGCCGTCAATGGTCGCGGCGTTTTCGCGCGCGTCTCCGCCCTGCAATTGCTCGAGCGGCGCGCGCGGAATGCCGAGCCAGCTCACATCCAGGATCGCGGACGTGATTTTATCGTTCACCAGTTCCGCGACTGTAGTTGCGCCGCTCACTGAAATATCGTCCATGCCTGCGTTGTTATCGCCCAGCCCGTGCACGATCCAGGCGCGTTCATGTCGAAGCTCCCGCAGAACTTCGGCGAAAATTCCGGTCAGGTGCGGCGAATAAACGCCAATTAATTGCCTCGACGGTCGCGCCGGATTTAAGAGCGGACCGAGTGCATTGAAGATCGTCCGCATGCTTTGCCGCGCCAGACGCTCCCGCGTTTCCGCCAGCGCGCGAAACGCTGGATGATATTGCCGGGCAAATAGAAAACCGAGTCGGTCTCGTTTAAGAGATTCACGTAACTGTTCGGGCGGGAGATCGATCGGCACGCCAAGTTGTTCGAGAACATCAGCGCTGCCACAACTGGAAGTGACGCGGCGATTGCCGTGCTTCACCACCACGGCGCCGCCCGCCGCCACCACAAAGGCGACCGTCGTCGAAATATTAAATGAATCGACGCCATCGCCGCCGGTGCCGCAAACGTCCACCATCGGGCCGGGCATCTGAGCCCGATCAATCATCGGATCAACTGCGCGTTTCATCAACGACTGGACAAAAGCGGCAATCTCTTCAGTGGTCTCTCCTTTTCGGTGCAACGCTGTCAGGAAGTCCGCTTTCACCTCGTCGCCGACGTCCGGCGAAAGGAGAATCGCGACAGCATTATCGATGTCAGCCC
>JALYKJ010000330.1 GCA_030774845.1 Verrucomicrobiota bacterium | reverse complement strand
TAGTTCTTCCGACGCTGTGTTTTTCACAGACCAATCCCAAGAACGTTCCTCAACCCCCCACCGACGAACTAAAAAAGTTCGATCCCTTTCTTGGCAAATACAATGTGTCTGGTGATTTTGCCAACTTGCAATGGGCTGGCACTCTTGAACTCAAGCGGGTGATCAAAGGCTGGTATATCCAGCAGATAATCCTTGTGAAAACGCAAGGCATCGACCGCGAGTTTTGGCTCTTGGCCACTTGGGATAAAAGCACTCAGAAATATCGTTTGTGGGGATTTCAGACACTTCCATTTACGCTAGAGGGAGATATTCGATTTGAAGGGGACGAGATGATTACCGAGTGGGTTTCTGTCAGGCCGGACGGCACCAAGGTTAGTGACTCCAACCGCTATCGGCTCACTTCCAACGGTCAGTTGGAAATTGCGTCGTACAGACAAGCGGGGAACGAACCGATGACCAAAATCGGATTTCTCACTGGAGAGCGGATGCCTTAGGTCGCGGCATAGCAACAAACCTAACCAACTGCTACAGCCTACTCGCGAAAGCTTTCGGAGTGGCTCAGCTTATTCTCGTTAGGCGACTTCGACCGCTTTTTCGAGCAACGGCGTGATGTTGACGATCGAGCGTTCGTTGCGCGCGTGAATCACGAACAGCGGTTCATCAACATCGACATGCTCGCCGACTTTTTTAATTTTGGAAAAGCCAACCGCGAAATCGATCGGGTCATCCGCTTTTTGACGGCCGGCCCCGAGTAACACCGATGCGCGCCCAATTAATTCGGCGTCGATTTTTTTCACCTCGCCCGCGGATTTCGCCGGCCAAGGTTGAATGATCGTCGCCCGATGTTGCTCGAGAATTTTTTCTACAACCGTTGCGTCTCCATCCTGCGCGTAAACCAGGGAAACGAATTTCTTCCAGGCACTTCCATCCTGCAGACGCTTTTCCAACTGCGCTCGTGGAGTCTCGGAAACTTTCTCGGCAAGATCGACAATCAACTTGATCAGATCGGGCGGACCGCCGCCTTGCAAAATTTCCACGCACTCGGCGACCTCGAGGGCATTTCCAACCGCGCGTCCCAGCGGCTCATCCATCGGATTGAGCAGATAGGAAGTTTTCACTTTCATTGATTCGCCGACACTTGTCATTGCTTCGGCGAGTTGTTCGGCTTCTTTTTTCGTTTTCATGAACGCGCCGCTCCCGAATTTCACGTCGAGCACGAGACGATCGAGATTTTCCGCGAGCTTCTTGCTCATGATGCTCGCGACAATCAGCGGTTGCGACGGCACCGTCCCGGTCACGTCGCGCAATCCATAAAGTTTTTTGTCGGCCGGGCAAATGTCCTCCGTCTCGCCGATCATGAAGACGCCGATTTTGTCCAACTGCTTGAGCGCGCGCTTTTCATCCAGGTTCACGTTGAAACCCGGAATGCTTTCCAGTTTATCGAGCGTGCCGCCGGTAATGCCGAGCCCGCGGCCGGAAATCATCGGCACCCACGCCTCATCGCACGCCAGCAATGGCGCGAGCACAAGCGAGACTTTGTCGCCCACGCCGCCGGTCGACTGTTTGTCGATCTTCGGGGGAGATCCTTCCGGATATTTCAACACCCGACCGCTCTCCATCATCGCTTCGGTCAGATGTTGCGTCTCCGCCGGCGTCATTCCGCGAAAGAACACCGCCATGGCAAGGGCGCTCATCTGATAATCGGGTATGTCGCCGATCGTAAAATCCTCGACCAAGGTCTTGATTTCCTTGGTGGTCAAGGCGTGGCCGTCCCGTTTCTTTTCAATGAGCGATGGGAAATGCATGTTGAACCCTTGCAGCGCGAGGCGTGCCAAAAGCCAATCGTTTATTGCCGCTTTCCCCCGCTGTACAGCTTGTTTGCCAGGTTCAGAACATAATTGCGGGAAACAGTCTGGCGCCGGTCGTGTGCTATGATGTCAATGAAGACCCGGAATGCATTGACCGCAGGGTGAGGTGTTGGCTTTTCCCGCGCGGTGTAAAGATGGCGCGACGCGTCAATCGCACGCGCAATCGTAGTTTTTGAGAGGTTTAGAACTCGGCCGAGCCTTTCAACATGCTCTAGCTTGAACGCTTTTGGATGTGGAAAACCGTTCTCATTGTGAAGCCAAATCCAGAGAGTGGATTGCGATACGTCAATTCTCCGGGCGAGGCCGCGGACAGAAATTCTTAGTCGGTGCCGTGCAGAGTCGATCAGTTTTTGAAAGGGCGAGTGGGGGGTGCAGTAATTAATCAACCGACCACAGGGCGGAACGCGGCGCCGTCTCTTGCGTTGCGTGATGAGCCTGGGCACAACCGGACACTTATCGCGCTTTTCTGAGAAAAGCAAAATCTTTCGTTACGGTGCTTTTCTCCGAAAGGCAGAAGATCGCGCTCCGTGGATGATGGTGCCTTTCTTTGAAAGGCGAGATCCCGGAGAGGAGTGCCGTAATTGCTTGTTGTTGCCTCCCCGATTACAACCCGATTGGATGCCAGGCCGTCTTCATTTCGACGGTATCGAGGATCCAGTAGGGATTTTCCGCGTCGGCGCCGCGCCACATTTTGTGGGAAAGATCGCGCCGCGCGTATCGTTTCATATTCAATTCACCGCCGCGCTGCAACTGCGCACCGAGTTCGGCGTCCCGGCTTCCATCGACAATCGCGTTCACATCCATGTGACTTGCGATGTGCGGCGCGAGCTCGGCGCGATCGCCTGCAAGCACATTGATCACGCCCGCAGGCAAATCGCTGGTCGCGATAATTTTCGGAAAACGTGAGCGTCGGCAGCGGTTTCGTGGCCGAGACGAGCACGACGGCGCAGTTGCCGCTCAAAATTACTGGCGCGACCAGCGAGACAAACCCAAGCAGCGATGGTTCATCCGGACAAATAACGACGACCACGCCCGTCGGCTCGGGCATCGTAAAAGTAAAATGCGAACTGGCGACGGGATTCACCGTGCCAAAAATCTGGCCGAACTTGTCCGTCCAACCGGCGTAATGAACCAGCCGATCTATCGCGAGGGCTGTCTCCGACGAAGATGTCGACCTGGGCGCCGTAGCCGCTTTGGCGGAGGAGCCCCTTTGTCGTGCCGTTCGACCATGAGATTTCGTTTTGCACTTCGCCACGGCGCATCTCGAGCATTTCGGCCGCGCGATACAAAATTTGTCCGCGCAAATAAGCGCTTTGCTTCGACCAATTCGGAAACGCGGTGCGGGCGGCCAGGACCGCGTCACGGAAATCTTTCTTCGATGCGCGACAGAAGCTCGCCAGCAAAGCGCCGCCTTTGCCGCGAGCAGGCAGCACCCGGCCATTCTCACCGCGAACGAATTTTCCGCCGATAAAGAGTTTGTAGGTCTTTGGGACCCGAAGCCGCGCCGGCATTCTTTGCACGAAGGTGAGGATTGCGTAAACGGTGAAAAAAGAAAATGCTAATCGGCGCTTAAGTCTCAATGGAAAAGGCAGAGAAAATTTTTATCGCAGGTCATCGCGGAATGGTGGGCAGCGCTCTCAGTTGCGTGCTCGAATCGCGGGGTTTTGCGAACTTGCTCAAGCGCGATCGGAGCCAGCTTGATCTCGGCGACGCCGCAGCCGTGACGAAATTTTTTGCGAAAGAGAAACCAGAGCTTGTGATTTTCGCGGCCGCAAAAGTCGGCGGGATCAAAGCCAACAACGATTACCCCGTCGAGTTTCTGCTCGAGAACCTCCGCGTTCAAAACAACGTCATTGCCGCGGCGCACGAGAATGGTGCGCGCAAACTTCTTTTTCTTGGTAGCTCGTGCATTTATCCCAAGCTCGCGCCCCAACCGATCCCGGAAACCGCGCTGCTCACCGGACCACTTGAACCGACGAACGAAGCGTACGCCATCGCCAAAATCGCCGGCGTGAAGCTTTGTCAGGCATTTTCTCGCGAATACGGCGCGAATTTTATTTCCGCGATGCCGACGAACCTTTACGGGCCTAACGATAATTTCGATCTCGAAACGTCGCACGTGCTCGCGGCGCTTTTACGAAAAGCACACGAAGCGAAAAAAACCGGCGCGCGCGAGTTAGTGGTGTGGGGGACAGGCACGCCACGTCGCGAATTTTTGCACGTGGACGATTGCGCCTCGGCCTGTCTTTTTCTTCTCGAGAAATATGATTCGCCCAAAATCATCAATGTCGGCTGCGGCCAAGATGTTTCGATTCGCGAACTCGCGGAACTAATTTGTGACGTCGTCGGTTTTGACGGCGAATTGAGTTGGGACAAAGCAAAGCCGGACGGCACGCCCCGCAAACTTCTCGACGTTTCCAAATTGCGCGCGCTCGGTTGGACGCCGACGATTCCGTTTCGAGACGGTATCGCGCGCACCTACGATTGGTTCCTGAAGAACGTGGCCAAATGAAAAAACTTCGCGTTGGCGTCGTCGGTGTCGGTCATATCGGAAGCAATCATGCGCGGCTTTATGCCGAAATTCCGGCGGCAGATTTCACCGCGATCTACGATGTCGATCTTGTGCGGTCGAACGCGATTGCCAAAAAATACGGTGCCGCCGCCACGAAATCGCTCGATGAATTTTCCAAGCTGGTTGACGCAGCTTCTATCGCCACGCCGACAAGCTCGCACCACGAAATCGCGCTTCCGCTTTTGCAGAAAGGCAAACACTTGCTCGTCGAAAAACCGATTACGGAAAATCCACAGCACGCGAGCGAGCTGGCAGAATTGGCCACGCGGAGTCAATTGATTCTTCAAGTCGGTCATGTCGAGCGATTCAATCCGGTCTTAAGCGCGCTCGAGGCGCGATTGACGCATCCGCGCTTTATCGAAGCGCATCGTCTCTCGTCTTATCCAGACCGGAGCACCGACATCGGTGTAGTGCTCGATCTCATGATTCACGATCTCGAAATCATTT
>JALYKJ010000329.1 GCA_030774845.1 Verrucomicrobiota bacterium | reverse complement strand
AAATCGGAAAGCGAAGCGCTGGCCGAGCTGCGCGCGATCTCGAAGAAAAACACGATCACGAAATCCTTCATCGGGGCTGGTTATTCGGATTGCGTCACGCCGCCGGTGATTCAGAGAAACATTCTTGAAAACCCGGGCTGGTACACGGCTTACACGCCGTACCAAGCCGAGCTCGCGCAAGGCCGCCTGGAAGCGTTGCTGAATTTTCAGACGATGATTGTCGATCTTACCAAGCTCGACATTGCCAACGCGTCGATGCTCGATGAGGCCACCGCCGCCGCCGAAGCGATGACACTTTGTCATGCCGCCGCTCCGGATCGGAAAAGTTTTTTTGTCGCTGATAATTGCCACCCGCAAACGATCGAAGTTGTCCGGACGCGCGCCAAACCGCTTGGAATCGAAATCAAGATCGACAATTATGCGCGCTTCAAGTTCGACCAATCGATTTTCGGAGCGCTGGTTCAATATCCTGCAACCGATGGCGCGATCTACGATTACAATGAATTCGTAAAACAAGCGCACGATGCCGGTGCGCTCGTTGTTGTCGCCGCGGACGTTCTCGCGCTCACGCTCTTAAAACCGCCGGGCGAATTCGGCGCTGACGTTGCGGTTGGAAATACGCAACGTTTCGGCGTCCCGCTCGGTTTCGGCGGACCGCATGCCGCCTATTTTGCCACGCGCGATCAATACAAACGTCACATGCCGGGGAGACTTGTCGGCGTTTCGCACGACACCGAAGGGCGACCCGCTTATCGACTCGCGTTGCAAACGCGCGAGCAACACATCCGCCGCGACAAAGCCACCAGTAACATTTGCACGGCGCAGGTTCTTCTCGCCGTCATCGCATCGATGTACGCGGTTTATCATGGCCCGCGCGGTTTGCACGCAATTGCCGAGCGCGTTCATCGCCGAACCAGTCAACTGGCTGATGGTCTTCGCGCGCTCGGATTGAAAATCACACACGAAAACTTTTTCGACACCATCCGCGTCGAAGTCGAAGCAAGCGGAACGCTGATCGAACACGCGGAAAAGGCCGGATGCAATCTTCGCGTTCTTGGACCGCGCGCGGTCGGCGTTTCATTGGATGAAACGACCACGACTCGCGACATTGAACTGTTGATGTCGATCTTTCGCGGCACGCATGTCCGCGATCTTGGTGACGACAATCCTGGTCAGTCTCCACTCCGCATTCCAAAATTCGCGGTCCGCAATTCCGAATTCCTAGGTCACCCGATTTTCAACGCGCACGACACTGAGACCGAAATGCTGCGGTATTTGAAAAAACTCGAGTCGCGCGATCTCTCTTTGTGTCACTCGATGATTCCGCTCGGATCGTGCACGATGAAACTGAACGCGACCGCGGAAATGTTTCCGATCTCGTGGCCGGAATTTGCAAAGCTGCATCCGTTTGCGCCGAGCGATCAAACGAGCGGCTACATCGAAGTGTGCCAGCAATTAGAAGAATGGCTGGCGGAAATGACGGGTTTCGCCGCGGTTTCATTGCAACCAAATGCCGGCTCACAAGGCGAGTACGCCGGCCTGCTCGCGATCCGAGAATATCACGCGTCGCGAGGCGAGGCGCATCGCAATGTTTGTCTGATCCCGACTTCCGCGCACGGAACAAATCCAGCGAGCGCGGTCATGGCCGGACTCAAGGTTGTGGCGGTCGCGACATTAAAAGATGGCGATATCGATCTGGCCGATCTCCGCGCGAAAGCGGACGCACACGCGCGCGATCTCGCCGCGCTGATGGTGACGTATCCGAGCACACACGGCGTTTTCGAACCGACGATCCGCGAGATTTGCGAGGTCGTGCACCAACACGGCGGCCAGGTTTACATGGACGGCGCCAACATGAACGCGCAGTGTGGTCTTTGCCGGCCGGGCGATTACGGCGCCGATGTTTGCCATTTGAATCTGCACAAAACCTTTTGTATTCCCCACGGCGGCGGCGGTCCCGGTGTTGGACCAATCGGTGTGGCGAAACATCTCATTCCGTTTTTGCCCGGCATTCCTTCAATCAACAATCAGAAATCAGCAATCAGCAATTCGCCGGTCGGTCCCGTCGCTCAAGCTCCGTATGGCAGTGCGAGTATTTTAACGATCTCGTGGATGTACATCCGCATGATGAGCGCCGATGGATTAAAACGCGCGAGCGAGATCGCGATTTTGAATGCGAATTACATCGCCAAACGTCTCGATCCACACTTCCCGGTCTTGTTCAAAGGAAAACGCGGCCTGGTCGCGCATGAATGCATTGTCGATCTTCGCCAATGGAAAAACATCGGGATCGAAGTTGAAGACGTCGCGAAACGCTTGATGGATTACGGTTTTCACGCGCCCACGGTTTCCTGGCCGGTCGCCGGCACGATGATGATCGAACCGACCGAGAGCGAATCGAAAGAGGAACTCGACCGTTTTTGCGATGCGATGATTTCAATCCGCGCTGAGATCGACGCAATCGCGAACGGAAAAGCCGACCGGCAAAACAATTTGCTCAAAAACGCGCCGCACACCGCGTGGCAAATCGCTTCCGAAAAATGGGACCGCCCCTACTCGCGGGAGCAAGCAGCTTTCCCGGCACCTTGGACACGCGAACACAAATTCTGGCCGTCCGTCGCGAGGATCGACAACGTTTACGGCGACCGAAATCTTTTCTGCTCCTGCCCGCCGATCGAAGATTTCGAGAATTGAGAGTCACCTAACGATTCGAAATCAACTGTCGATTCTCTTTTCCTCGCACAGCTTTTGGAATCTGGGATCGTTGCGAACCGGATCCCACGCTGTGGCGTAGGCTTGACCTGGATTTGCGCTTGCCCCGATGCAATCTTGATTTTGAGGTGACTTTTCACTTGGATTGCAACCGTGTCTGCTGATGATGGTGGCGCTTCAGGAAGTGCGATGGACCCAACCGGCCTGAGGCGGGAAAACGGAGCGGCCGTATTTGCCACCACGCACTGGAGCGTGGTGCTGGAGGCGCAGGGCGAGTCACCCGCAGCACAGGATGCGCTAGAAAAACTTTGCCGCACTTATTGGCGACCTGTGTATAGCTTCATCAGGCGACAGGGTGTCGGAATCGAGGAAGCAGAAGATTTTACCCAAGGGTTTTTCGCGCTGCTGCTGGAACGCCGCGACCTGGATGCTGTTCGCAAGGAGAAAGGACGTTTGCGTTCTTATCTGCTCACATCAGTGAAACATTTCCTCGCCAGCGAACAGCGTCGTGCGATGGCGGTCAAGCGCGGCAAAGGACAACGGGTGGTGGCGCTGGAAGCACTGAGCGCGGCCGAGCGAACTCAGATTGAACCAGCAGACTCTCTCAGCGCGGATCGGCTTTATGAGCGCCGCTGGGCCTGGACCCTCATGGAGCAGGTGTTGCTGCGATTAAAGGACGAATACCACACCGCGGGCAATGCCGTGTTATTTGATTGGTTGAAACAATTGCTTCCGGACGAACCGGGAGCGCCGTCGCGGGCGGAGATCGCCGCAAACTTAGGTATGACGGAGAATGCACTTCGGCAAGCCTTACATCGGTTTCGCCACCGTTATCAGGTCTTGTTGCGCGAGGAAATCAGCCACACTGTTGCCATTGCCAGCGACATCGAAGATGAGCTGCGCCATTTGATCGCTGTGTTGCGAGCGTAACGTATGATAGAATTCCGCGCAGTACAAGATGGGGAGCGCATCGACGACTCTCCTGTAATGAGCAGCGTACTCAGAGTTTGTCGAAAGTGCGGAGCGGAAATCTTCGCCGACGCGCCGGAAGGACTTTGCACAGCTTGCCTGTTTGAGACAGGCCTTGGTCTGCTCGCGCAGCCATCTGTGGCCGCTGGCGACGACTGCGGCTCCGTTGAAAATGTTGAATCGAGTGATGCGAATGCTGCGCCCCATGTTAAAAAGGTTCCGCGTCCGGCAAAGACGCTTGCCAACTTTGGTGACTACGAATTGCTCGAGGAGATCGGT
>JALYKJ010000328.1 GCA_030774845.1 Verrucomicrobiota bacterium | reverse complement strand
ATTGACCCCAATTGCCCGCGGGCGGTTCGGTGAACCGCCCCTACCTCAATCCTCATAACCGCGAGGAAATTTTTGGTGCCATTTCCACGCGCTCTCAATAATGGCATCAAGCGATTGAAACTGAGGTTCCCAACCGAGCTCACGTTTAATCTTTTCCGAAGACGCAATTAACCGCGGCGGATCGCCCAGCCGACGCGGCTTTTCCACGATATCGATCTTACGTCCGCTCATTTTGCGGCAGGAATCGATCACTTCGCGCACGCTCGCGCCGCCACCAGTCCCGAGATTGTAGAAGTCACTCTTGGCTGAGTTGAGCGCGAGGATGTGCGCGCGGGCAAGATCGACAATGTGGATGTAATCACGAATGCAGGTTCCATCCGGCGTCTCGTAATCGGTCCCAAAAATCTCGACCTGCGGTTTTTGTCCGAGCGCAACTTTGAGGACATTTGGGATCAAATGCGTTTCGACTCGATGGTCTTCTCCAAATTTTGTCGAAGCGCCGGCGGCGTTGAAATAGCGGAGAGAAATAAATTTCAATCCGTAGATCTCCCGGTACCAGCGGAGAATTTTCTCGAAGGCCAGTTTGGATTCGCCATAAGGATTGATTGGTCGAGTGGGCATTGTTTCATCAATCGGGACGCGCTCTGGCGGACCGAAGATGGCGCAGGTCGATGAGAAAACCATCTTTCCCACACCGACATTCATCATTGCGTCGAGAAGATTAAGACCGTTCGCGATGTTGTTCCGAAAATATTTTGACGGGTTTTGCATCGATTCGCCAACGAGCGCGCTGGCCGCGAAATGCATGACGGCATCCGGCCGCTGCGTCGCCAATGCCTTCTCGATCGATTGTCGATCTTGCAGATCGCCTTCGATGAATTCAGCGCGCGGATCGCTCGCGCGGCGATGGCCTTCGCTCAGATTATCGAAAATCGTGACGCCGTGGCCTTGGTCGAGTAACAGCTCGGCACAAACGCTCCCGATGTAACCGGCGCCACCGACAACGAGAATTTTCATTCCCGGGAAAATCGGCGGCCTGCGCCGTTAATCAATCCAAAGTGCGGCTCGAAGATGTTCGACTCGAAACTTGCTTCGTAGTAGCGGCCACACCCGATGCGCCAGCGACGTTCTTTTTCTGGAGGCCGGCGATCATGCGACGAACGGTCTGATGTTTCGCGCGTGGGCCGAGCACTTTGAGACTCTGCTCTTCGGAACCCCATTGCAGAATGTCGATGTCGACATTGCGCACACCCCAGCGTTTCATTTCCAGCTTGGTGGGCTTGTAAAGGTCGATCGTGCTGGTGCCGATCAGCGCCGTTCCGTAGTCGTCGATAATAAATTCTTCTCTCGTATTAACGATCCGGAACCGAGTGCCGAGAGGGAAGCGTGACCAGTCGGAGGCGGCGCTGATGACGTGATGGCCGGACAAATAAGCGCCGAGGGCATTTCGACGTCCGCCTTTTTCGACCCGCGTGTAAGCAGTCGTGCGGACATTGGGCATGCGGCCGAGGTGTGAATTCGCAGCCTCGACAGCGGCCAAAGGCTTCTGCACAACAGATTGTCCTGCGCAACCGACGAGGATACAGCCAACAGCGAGAACTATTGTAAGGTTAAGGCTCTTCGACATTTGCAACACCGCGGCCTCCCTTACCATCGAAGTTCCGCCGGGCAAGTAATTATTTGCCCAAAGGAAATACCTGCCGCGAGGTTGCACCCCTGATTTAGCAGCAGACTGCGGGCCAGTTTAAGCGCGCGTTTGCCCGGAAAATTCAGTCGTGCAATGCGGACAGCGCGTCGCCTTAATTGGAATCGTCATGGCGCAAGCCGGGCAATCTTTTGAAACGGGCGCCGCCATCGGGGATGGCTTCTTCATTTTGTTCATGGCCTTCACCACCAGAAAAATACAGAAGGCAACGATGACAAAGTTAATCACTAGCGTAATAAAGTTTCCGTAGTTCCAGGTCACTGCGCCGGCCTTAATCGCTTCGGCCGGAGTCGTGAAGGTGCCGCCTCCGGGGGCGTCTTTCAGGATCATGAACTTATTCGAGAAATCCAAACCGCCGATGAGTAGACCGATCGGCGGCATCAGAATGTCTTTAACGAGGGAGTTGACGATTCCGCCGAACGCGGCGCCAATGATCACGCCCACGGCGAGATCGATAGCATTACCTTTGATTGCAAACTCTCGGAATTCCTTCCAAGCTTTTTTCATACGACGATGTTGAGCAGTTTATTTGGTACAAATACGGTCTTACGAATTTCTTTGTAAAGGACGAACTGCTGAATTCGAAAATTGTGAAGCGCTGCGGATTTAACTTCTTCTTCGGTTGCATCGAGCGGGAATTTCATTGTGGCACGGACTTTGCCATTCACTTGAATTACGATTTCGACTTCGTCCTCAACCAGAAACTTTTCGTCGTAACCTGGCCATGGCTGTTCGGTGATTTGACCAGGCAATTTCAAGTTTTCCCAGAGCTCGGAACTCAAATGGGGCGCAAAAGGATTGAGCAAGATCAGAAACGGTTGCATCGCTGAAATCGGTATCGATTCGGCAGTGGTGAATGCATTGACAAAGATCATCATCTGCGAGATGGCGGTGTTAAACGAGAGCGACTCGATGTCGTCGGTCACCTTCTTGATCGTGGCGTGAAGAATTTTCTGTTGCGACTTTGTAAGATCGACATCTTGTACGGCAGGTGACAATTCCCATTGGCCGGCCTGGTTCTCCGACATGATCAAACGCCAGACGCGGGCGAGAAATCGCGAAACGCCTTCGACCCCACGCATGCTCCATGGTTTCATTTGCTCGAGCGGCCCCATGAACATCTCGTAACAACGAAAAGCGTCTGCGCCGTATTGCTCAATCACATCGTCTGGATTGACGATGTTCCCGCGCGACTTCGACATTTTCTGGCTGTCTTCGCCAAGAATAATCCCCTGATTCACTAGACGCTGAAACGGCTCCGGTTTCGAAACGTAGCCAAGATCGAAGAGCACTTTGTGCCAGAAGCGCGCGTAAAGCAGATGGAGCACGGCATGTTCAGTTCCGCCAACGTAAAGATCGACGCCGCCCGGTTTGTTGCCGCCCATCCAATATTTCTCGGCCTTATCTCCAACCAACCGCTTGTCATTCTGCGTATCGCAAAATCTTAAGTAATACCAACACGAGCCGGCCCATTGCGGCATCACGTTCATTTCGCGTGTGGCTTTTTTTGAGTAACGAACCCAATCCTTCGCTTTCGCGAGCGGCGGTTCGCCGGTGCCGGTCGGCTTGTAATCTTCCAATGGCGGCGGGACGACCGGCAGTTCAGACTCGTCCAGCGCCCGATGATGTCGATGCTGCCCGTCCGGCTCGGACTCCCAAACGATCGGGAACGGCTCGCCCCAATAGCGTTGCCGCGAAAAAAGCCAGTCGCGCAGTTTGTAGTTCACCGCACCCTTACCAAGGTCGCGTTCTTCCAGCCAGGCGGTGATTTTGCGAATCGCTTCGCGTGATGGAAGACCGTTGATGATTGGCGAGTTAATCGCGATGCCGTCGCCGATAAATCCAATCGGTTCTTCTCCGGCCGGTGGCTGAACAACCTGGCGAATTAGCAAATTGAATTTGCGGGCGAACTCGAGATCGCGCTCGTCGTGTGCCGGCACGGCCATAATCGCGCCGGTGCCGTAGCCGAGCAGAACGTAATCGGCGATCCAGATCGGAATTTTCTCCTTGTTGACCGGATTGATCGCATAAGCGCCGGTGAAGACGCCGGTTTTCTCTTTTGCCAACTCAGTCCGCTCAAGATCGCTTTTGCGCGCAGTCTTTTCTCGATACTCCCGGACGGCCGGCCATTGCTCTTCGGTCACGATCAGATCGACCAACGAATGTTCGGGCGCGAGCAC
>JALYKJ010000327.1 GCA_030774845.1 Verrucomicrobiota bacterium | reverse complement strand
AGCGAGTATGGCCGTTCTTATTAATATCTAATTTATAAAACAATTGTTGACTGCCGGGAGCAGCTCCACCAGATTTCCAGGCTTTCGTCTGTTCCAGAGACCGGCCGGTGACTGTCGATCTTATGGGAACGCTGATCGAAGGCCGCAAACCTTAACCCACAGTCTTGGCCAGGCATTCGAAAGGAAGGAAAGGCCTTCGCCGATCAACGGCGAAGCGCGCGAAATTTAAACGAGCGCGACGAGCTTCAAACAGAAACGGCTCTGCGCCGCGGCTGGAATTAAAAGGACGAGCAACCATCGCGGCCTTCAAAACCAAGCGAATTACGCGATTGGTGCAAACGCGGCGAACGACGCCGGACGCATTACTCAAATCGAAAACCGACGCTAACGCGGCAGCCGAGATTCAGCTTCGTCTTCGTGAGCTAATCAAACTCGCCAAGGAGCAAGGCTATCTCACCTTCGATGACCTGAATGAGGCGCTGCCGGATGGGATAACCGACGCGAACGAACTCGACGCCATTCTGACGCGGCTCCGCAAAATGGAGATCGACGTCATCGAAGCATCCGACGTTGATCGACATAAAGAAGTTAAGAAGGACCTCGACGAAGAAGAGGAAGAAAAACCAGAGACGAAGCTTGACATCCTCGACGACCCCGTCCGGATGTATCTCAAACAAATGGGCCAGGTGCCGCTTCTGACCCGCGAGCAGGAAGTGGAAATCTCGAAACGCATCGAGGAAGCGGAAAACATGGTGCAAAAGCACATCAACCGTTTCGGCTTCACTGCGCGTGCGCATCTCGATCTTGCCCAAAAACTCACGGAAGGCCGGGAACGGTTCGACCGCGTCATTCTCGACAAGAAAATCGAGAGCCGCGAGCGTTACATGAAAATCCTGCCGCGATTGTGCAAGCAGGTCGAAAAATTAGGCGGCACAATTACTGAGAATTACGGGAAGCTCTCAAGCAATTCTTCGAAAAGAGACACGAAGCGATTGAAAGCGTTTCAGCGAACGCTCAATTCACTTCAGCGGCTTTACCCTAAGTTCTATTTCAAACAAAAGGTCACCGAAGAGTTTGTCCACCTGGCGGATGAACATTACCAGACGCTGGTAGCTGTTCAGAGCGAAATGGCGAAGCATCGCCGCGGTTCAGGCGCGCGTTCGCCGGCCGGAATCAAGTCTCACGAGCTGGAAAAATCGCTTTGGCTTTCGCTGGACGAGTACGCGGAGCAATACCAGTCGTTGAAAAGCTGGCTGCGAAAAGCGCTCCGAGCCAAGACCGAGATGGTCGAAGCGAATTTGCGCCTCGTTATCTCGATCGCCAAAAAGTATACGAACCGCGGTTTGTCGTTTTTGGATCTGATCCAGGAAGGCAACATGGGGTTGATGAAAGCGGTCGAGAAATTTGAATATCGTCGCGGCTACAAATTTTCGACCTACGCCACCTGGTGGATCCGCCAGGCCATTACTCGATCCATTGCCGATCAAGCGCGCACCATCCGCATTCCCGTGCATATGATCGAGACGATCAACAAACTGATGCGCGTGCAGAAGCAATTGGTCCAGGAATATGGCCGCGAGCCAACCCCGGAGGAAGTGGCGGAGGAAATCTTATTGCCGGTAGATCGAGTGCGAGCGGTTTTGAAGATGGCGCAACAACCAATTTCGCTGCAATCGCCCGTTGGCGAAAGCGAGGAGACAAATTTCGGCGACTTCATCGAAGACAAAGGCGCTGAAAACCCCTCCGACATGACGGCGATTGTGTTGCTCAAAGAAAAGATCAAGGACGTGCTTGAGACGCTGACCGAACGTGAACGCCAGGTTCTCGAACAACGCTTCGGCCTGGTCGATGGGTATAGCCGGACCCTGGAAGAAGTCGGCCGCCAGTTTCGAGTTACCCGCGAGCGCATTCGCCAGATCGAGGCGAAAGCGTTGCGCAAAATGCGCCATCCTACGCGCATCCGTCAGTTGGAAGGATTTTTGGAAGCTCCTGAAGTGTAAGACGTTGCCGGACGCACGCCGCGCGCAACTTTCAGGAGCGAAGTTTGTTCAATTCGCGAAGAAAATGAAACGCGAAGACGACCAACAATTATGGGATCTCCTCGGGCAGGCAGCACAAGCCGAGGTTTCTCCTTTTTTCGCGCGCAACGTCGTTCGCAAAATTCGGGAGCGTCCGCATCGCCTCGAACGGCTGAGCACTTGGCTTGCTCCAAGGAAACTGGTTCCGGCGACGGGTTTGGTCTTGGCCGTAATTGCTGCCATCCTGGCAACGCATCAACCCGCGACGCGTAATCCGGGAGAAAGCACGCCCGATGTGATTGCAGCGATTGATCCGCAAGATTACGACGTGGTCGCCGATCTGGACGAATTGTTGGCCACAGACGAAAACAACTTGTGGGACGACGATACACAAACATTGTAGCCGCGATCGCGACAATCGCGATTTTGATCATCGGCTCCGGATCGGTAAAGGCGCAGCCGCAGGGACCGCAAGGCCCGAACGTCCGGAGAATGGCCCCGCCCCCACCTCGCCGCGCTCCGAATCTGAACAATCCGCGCGAGCGATGGAACACGATGCCCCCGGAAGATCGACAGGTATTTCGAAGGAACGCCGAGCGCTGGATGCAAATGGGACCGGAAGAGCGAAGAATAATGCGAGAGCGGGAAAAGGCATATCGCGACCGGGTGAAGGTCGAAGTGGACGCTGCTTTGCACGACTCCGGGTTGCATCTCGAAGGGGAAAAGCGCGCGCAGTTTGAACAACGTTACTTGCAGGAACGACGCCGTATCG
>JALYKJ010000326.1 GCA_030774845.1 Verrucomicrobiota bacterium | reverse complement strand
CGACCCTCGAGTTATCGGGGTTGGCCGAAATCTGCCTGCGCGAAGTTTACACCTACTGGGATAGCGAGCTGCGGAGCCGGCGCGGTGGACCGGAGACGCCGTTCGCGATTCTCGGACTGGGAAAACTTGGTGGCCGCGAATTGAACCACAGTTCCGATATCGACGTGATCTTCGTCTACGGCGAAGAGGGACAGGTTTCGCCGAACCTGACCTGTCATGAGTGGTTCAATCAGCTCGGCGCGAAAATAATTGAGACCTTCGCTGCCCACGATCCCGCGGGCGCGCTTTTTCGCATCGATCTGCGGCTGCGCCCGGAAGGGACCGCGGGACCGCTAGCGCGCTCGATCGATAGCATGGAAAATTATTACGCGGGGTTTGGCGAGACGTGGGAACGGCTCGCGCTGATCAAAGCGCGCGGTATCGCCGGCAGCCGCGAGCTGGCCTACGAATTTCTCCGGCAACATCAGCCGTTCATTTTTCCGAGGAGCCCAACCCGGGATGTTCTGGAGGAAATCGGAAGCATCAAGCGGCGAATCGAGCGCGACATCGTCGGCCACGAAAATATTGGACGCGACGTGAAATTGGGCGCAGGCGGAATTCGGGAGATCGAATTCGTAGTGCAGGCGCTGCAACTTTTGCATGGCGCGCGGCATGCCTTTCTCCAGGAAACCAACACGCTGAAGGCGCTACCGGTGCTGGCCGACCTGGAGTTGCTACCCCGGGAGGAGGCTCGCATCCTGGAAAGCGCCTACCGTTTTCTCCGGAGCGTGGAGCATCGGCTCCAAATCGAAGCGGAACAGCAGACGCACACCGTCCCGGAAAACTCGGATGCCTTGCGGCGCCTCTCGGGCAGCCTCGGCTTTTCCTCAACAAGGGAGTTCAACGCGAGATTACGCGAACACATGCGGCAAGTACGGACGATTTTTCGCCGGGTGATTTCCGAGCCGACCGGAACTACCCAGGCCGCCGCGGAAAACCTGCATATTTTTCGTGATGGGAAAACGGCGGCGAAATCGCTGGCGAACCTGGCGAAAGCGCCAGGTGGATTTCATGTCGCGCCGCGAACGCGCCAGGTGTTGCGGAACCTGCGCCCGCTTCTGTTTCGCTGGCTCGAAAGTGCCGCCGATCCCGATATGGCGCTGAATCAATTCATCCGGTTCGTCGAAGCCTACGGTTTGCGAAGCATGCTTTTTGAATTGCTGGTGGTGAACCCGAAGCTGCTCGAGCTGCTCGTGAAAACGTTCGATGGCAGCCGGCACGCGGGCGACCTGCTCATTCGGCGGCCGCCGTTGCTCGAAGAAATCACGCAGGCGGGAATGCTCGATCGGCAGGGAGACCTGGCCTATCATCTCGATCGGCTGGAAGCACTCCACATCGGAGCAGAATCGTTGGATCTCCTGCGGACTTACCGGCAGACCCAACTCCTGTGCGTCTTCCTTCGCGATATCCTCGGGCTCGCGCCGCTCTCTTCGGTCCTCGCCGAACATTCGGCCCTGGCGGAAGCCTGCGTGGTTTTCGTGAACCGATTGCGCGGGAGCGAGAGCGATCTCACCATTATTGCGCTCGGAAAATTCGGAGGTTCGGAGATCGGGTACGGCGCGGACCTGGACGTGGTTTTCGTGGGCGAAGATGTGCGCGCCGCCCAGCACTTGATGGTGGCGATGGCGCAGCCGACCGGCGAGGGAAGCATCTGGACGCTCGACGCGCGGCTCCGCCCGGACGGCGAAAAAGGAATTCTCTCCTGCTCCCTGACGGCCTACGAAACCTACTATCAGACGCGCGGCCAGCTTTGGGAAGCGCAGGCGCTCACGCGCGCGCGGCCGATCGCGGGACCGCTCCAAAAGGAATTCATGGACCTCGCTCAGCGCGTCTGGCGAACCGCCGGCCAGCGTCCGGATTTGTTCACACAGATCGATGCGATGCTCCAACGCATCCAGCGCAACCGGGGCAGTTCTTCCGATGAGCTGGATTTCAAAACCGGCACCGGCGGAATCATCGAGGCGGAATTCCTGGTGCAGGCGCTGCAAATGCGCACCGGCATTTGGAATCCGCAAATGATGGGCGCGCTCCAGCAACTCACTGACGCTGGGATTGTGGCTAAAGCCGATGCGGAGGCGCTCCGGAAGCATTACGAGTATCTGCGCTCGATCGAATCGGTTCTGCGGCGCTGGGAAAACAAGAGCGTCTCAATCCTTCCACCGGACAAGGCCGGCCAGGAACAGCTCGCCCTGCGGGTCGGAGCGAAGGATCTCGATTCGTTTGCGCGAACCTATCGCGCGGCGCGCACCGGCATTCGCGCGATCTATTCGCGGTATTTCGCTAGTGGCTAAAGAGCAGGCGGACGATCGCTCCGAGAACGAGAAAGCTGAGCGCGATTCCGACCACGACAACGCCAACGAGCACAATCAGAACGCCGATCACAAAAAGCCAGTCGCTCTTCTTCGCCACGCTGGAACCGAGCCGGTGGGTCTTAATGATTTCGTAATTGCGTGCGTTCGATTTGAACCAAAACGAGAAGGCATCGCCGGCGACCGGGACGACGCCAATGACTTCGTTGACCAGGATGTTGAGCGCCATGCGCATGAGAAGTACCTTCGGAACGCCAAGTCGAACGGCCTGGACGAGGGCGAAGGCGGAGACCAACGCGGAGCTGGTGTCGCCGATGCCGGGAATCAATCCGATCAGCGGATCGAGACCGAAACGAAACTTGGTGCCAGGGACACGGACAACCTCATCCATGATGTAGGCGAGCCATTTGAAAATGGGCTCGAGACCCTGACGCTTGCGCTTTTCCTCCGGCGGCAGGACTTCCCAATCAACTTCCTTGAGCGGCGGCTTCATTTATGGAGAGGCGAACTCCCGCGAGCCCGCAGGCTCACCGAACGATCCTGAGGCGTCGCAGAGCTCCGCCCTCCAGGAACGGCGATCACGAGAGCAGCGACGCTAACCGGGGATGCCCTTGAGCATCTGCTCGTTGGTCGGGAATTTCTTCACGAACATCAGCAAACGCTCGATCGCTTCGCCGGGCTTGTGGCCGGCGAGTCCGCGCCGGATCAAATTGATCTTCTCCAGCTCCCACGGCTGCAGGAGCAATTCCTCGCGGCGCGTGCCGGAAAGGAATATGTCCACGGCTGGGTAGATGCGCTGGTCGCTGATCTTGCGATCAAGGACCATCTCCATGTTGCCGGTGCCCTTGAACTCCTGAAAGATCAACTCGTCCATCCGGCTGCCGGTGTCGATCAAAGCGGTGGCGACAATCGTGAGCGAGCCCGCCTCCTCCGTGTTGCGCGCGGCGGCAAAGATCTTGCGCGGAATTTCCATGGCCCGGGC
>JALYKJ010000325.1 GCA_030774845.1 Verrucomicrobiota bacterium | reverse complement strand
TTCCAGCTGCGTCGAACACTGAGTAACCGATCTGCTTCCCGGCTGGATTGTACTTGTAAACGATCTTGTTTATTACGGCGTCATCCTTCGCCAGATGGGTCTCCTGCTCCACCCGGCCGGCCGCATCATATTTATATATACTCTTGAACAGGAACTTTCCGTCCGGTCCGAAGACAATACCGCTGATGAACCGTCCGGCGTCACCGATCTGATAGACGATCTTGCCGCGCGGTTTTCCGTCGGAATCAGTCGTGGTCGCAATTGCTTCATGCTTCGCGTTGTCGAACTGATAAACGGTGCGCGAGCCGTCGGCGTTCAGTGCCACGGTCACGCGAACAGCGTCGTTTGAGCTGGTCGCGGGAGTTTGAGCGATGACTGGCGGAGCCCAAGGTAGAATGATCGCGAGAAATAGTGAAAGTGAATTGGGCGACATCGTCGAGATGGGCAGTTTAAATGGGCGGCCGGCAGGGGCAAAGCAGGCAATTAATTTTTATTGACGGCCGGCACGGAAGGTGGTTAAAAGTGGGGAAAAATGGGTTAGAATGGAACAGTTCTCCACCCGCCGATGCATACGCCCGACCAACGCTTCTACGCCGGTGAGTTTCGTCACTTCATCGACGAAAAAAATCGAATCACCATTCCCGCGCGCTGGCGACGCGGTGACACCGAGGAATTCATCATTCTTCCGGAAGCGACTCACCAATTTCTTTTGGTCATGTCGCCTGAAGAATTTTCTCGTATGAGCGCGGCCGCCGAATCGGACCCGAATGTTTCCGCGCGCGATCGCCGTGTTTTTTTCCGGCAACTCCATTCCCGCGCGCAGCATGGCGCAGCCGATAAGCAAGGCCGCCTCGTTTTGCCGGAAGATCTTTGTAAAAAAGTTGGACTGAAGGGCGAGGTCGTACTCGTCGGCGGTCGCGGCCGTTTTGAAATTTGGAATTTGCAGCGGCGAAAGCGCGCTCACGAGGAGGAGACGCCCACTTATCAGCACGTCGCCAACGTCATTGGTTTGTAATCAACCCTAACATGAACGCATTATTATTTGATCGGCCGGTTTGGTTTGCGACCGGACCGCTCATTCTGGAAGAGGAGCCGCAGGAAATGGAGGATTTCACTTACCATCACCCGGTGCTGGCCGCCCAAACGGTAGAATTGCTCGCGCCGCATCCAGGTTCGCTCGTTGTCGATGGAACGGTCGGCGGCGGCGGTCATACCGAAGCGATTTTGAAAACGGGCGCCGACGTTCTCGCCCTCGACCAAGATCCGGATGCAATTGAGCAGGCGCGCGAAGAACTCGCCCATTTCGGCGGCCGCGTCACCCTGCGACAGACAAACTTTCGCAACGCGGAGAAAATTCTCGACGAACTCGGTGTCCAGAAAATCTGCGGTGCACTTCTCGATCTCGGCGTCTCCTCGCGCCAACTGGAAAATCCGACCCGCGGGTTCAGCATTATGCGGAACGGTCCGCTCGATATGCGAATGGACCCAAGATCGACAACCACGGCCGCGGCCATCGTAAACGGCTATAGTGAAGAAGATCTGACCCGCTTATTCCGCGACCTCGGTGAAGAGCCGGCGGCGCGCCGGATCGCCAGCATGATTGTGAAGATGCGCAAAGATTTGCCGTTCACGGAAACGCTGCAATTGGCGCGCGCGATCGAAAAAGTGGTTGGCCGCCATGGGCGTAGACATCCGGCGACGCAAGCGTTTCAAGCATTGCGGATGGAAGTGAACGATGAGCTGGGCGCGCTGGAACAAGGTTTGCGTGTTTTGACGGCGCGCCTCGAGCCCGGCGCGCGTATCGCGGTCATCACGTTCCATTCTCTTGAAGATCGAATCGTGAAAAATTTCATCCGCGATCACAGCCGGGAGTGGCTGGATCGACCGGAATGGCCGGAACCGCAGCGCAATCCGGAATACAATTTGCGCCCGATTACTTCGAAGCCAATCGAGCCGGGCGAAAACGAGCGCCGCATGAATCCGCGCTCGCGAAGCGCGAAATTGCGCGTGGCTGAGAAAATTGGATGAATCGGTCCCGCCGAAAGAATTGGAACACGGTCAACGCCGCCTCGCTCGCGCGCTGGATCGTCCTGACGGCGTTTCTCGCGCTAACGGGGCTAAGTTATGTTTATCTCACCCTCCAGCTCTATCATCTCGGCGATCGCAAAAAGGCGCTCGAAACCGAAGTGGCGAATTTACGGATGCAAAATGAAGTGGCGAGCGCACAGATCGCCGCCCTCACCTCGCGCTCGGCATTGCAACGCCGCTTGAAGGAAGGCTATCTCAAGATGATTCCGATCGCCGAGCACAACATTGTTCGACTGACGATGCCGGCGCGAAACCAGGAAGAGACCGTCCAGCCAGTTTCCAATCAGCGGGGCGCGAGATGAAATGGAGCGGCCGGACAAGATGCGCAATCGTTTGCCTCGGCTTCGTTCTACTCTTCAGCGCGTTTTCGTTTCGCTTGATCTATCTCCAAATGATCAAGCACGAGCAGTACGCCGGGCTCGCTGCTGAGAAACACGTTTACAAGCAGCCTATTTTTGCCGAGCGCGGCACGATTCTCGACGCCAACAACGAAGTCCTGGCGCACAATGTTCCGGTCGAAACGGTGGTCGCTGACGCGACTCATCTGACCGACATCGAGGCGACTGTCGATCTTGTCAGTGGCGAGCTGAAGCTTCCGCGGCCAGAAATTTCGGAAAAACTTCACGGCGATCGCCGTTATATCGTGCTGAAACGCGAGGTGCCGAAAGCAGTTACCGACTCGCTTCGACAAAAACTTCGCGCTCAAAATTTGCGCGGCATTTATTTCGAACAGGACGCGACCCGAATTTATCCCAACGGCGTCATGCTTTGCCACGTGATCGGTTTCACCGACTTCGAGCATCACGGCATCCAAGGTGTGGAAGGTGCGCTCGATGAATATCTGCGCGGACAAGACGGCTATCGTTACATTGAGCATAACCGCGCCGGCCAGGAGCTCGTGCTTTACCGCGGCCAGGAGCGCGCCCCGCGCAACGGCTATCGGGTGCATCTGACGATCGATCTGAATCTGCAAAATATTGTCGAAAACGAATTGGACGCCGCCATGCGCGAGTATTCACCGAAAAAGGTGACTATCATTTTGATGCGGCCGCAGACCGGCGAAATTCTGGCCATGGCCAATCGGCCTGCGTTCGATCTCAATCACCGCTCCGACGCCAAACCGGAGCAAATGAAAAATCGCGCCATCAGCGACATGATGGAGCCCGGCTCGACGTTTAAAATCGTCACCGCCGCGGCCGCGCTCAACGAGCACAAATTCCACCTCGATTCCTACATCTTTTGCGAAAACGGAGTCTGGAATTACGGCGGCACCGCGCTCCACGATCACGCCGCGTTTACCGACCTGAGCGTCAAAGACATTCTCGTCAAATCGAGCAACATCGGTGCGGCCAAACTCGCCGTCAGTATCGGCGACCAGAAATTTTACGAATACATCCGGCGTTTTGGTTTCGGCGAGCGGACCGGCATCGAGCTTCCGGGCGAAATTCCAGGATTGATCCGGCCGCCACAATCGTGGAGCAAAATTTCGATCACTCACATCCCGATGGGACATGAGATTGGAGTTACTCCGCTGCAAATGACGGCTGCCATGGCTGCGATTGCAAACGGCGGAAAATTAATGACGCCGCGCATCGTAAAATCGATCACCACCAGTGACGGGAAAACAATCAGCACGCTTTCGCCGATTGCTTTACGTCAAGTCATCTCGCCGCAGACCGCCAGCGAAGTCGGGAGCGCACTGCGCGGCGTGGTCAGTGATCGCGGCACTGCCGCGGCAGCCGCTGTTCCCGGTTTCATCATCGCCGGAAAAACTGGCACCGCCCAAAAAGTCGATCCGCACGGCGGCTACGAAAAAGGACAGTATGTCGTTTCGTTCTGCGGTTACTTGCCGGCGGATCATCCGGAATTCGTCGGACTCGTTGTGTTGGACGACGCGCAAACGAAACCCGGGCTGAATTACGGCGGCCTTGTTGCCGGCCCGATCTTTTCCCGTATCGCCGAAAAAGCCGCCCGCTATCTCGATCTTGAGCCGCATGAGGAAATTCGCAAAGCCATTCCAGTCGAGCGAGTTGCCTTAACCAATGCCCGGCGCCATTGAGTCCCTGGCATAAGAATGGTCAATCCTCATGCAGCTCAAAACTCTTCTCGCCGCGATTCCCGTTCGCGAAATCATCGGCCCAGTTGATCGCGCGGTGGAAAGCATCGCGTATGACTCGCGCCGTGTGCAGAGGGATGGGCTATTCGTGGCACTGCGCGGCGAAAAAAGTGATGGCCACAACTTCATCGGTCAGGCCGTTGAAAAAGGCGCCGCGGTGATTGTCGCGGAGCGCGCTGAGAAACATCCACGCGCCACCTGCGTCGTTGTCGAGAACACGCGTGCCGCCCTGGCCGACCTCTCAGCGAGATTTTTCAATTTTCCCGCCCGGAAATTAAAGCTCGCCGCTGTCACCGGCACCAACGGGAAAACGACGACGACTTTCCTGATCAAACACATTTGCGAGAAAGCCGGAACGCGTTGCGGTTTGCTCGGCACGGTGCGCTATGAAATCGGTGAGCGCGTTCTCCCTGCTGCGCGCACGACTCCCGAATCGTTAGATCTTCAGGAATTGCTCGCCCAAATCGCGAATGCGGGTTGCCGCGCCGTCGCCATGGAAGTTTCCTCGCACGCGCTCGCCCAGGAGCGCACGCGCGGCATCGAGTGGGACGTCGCGGTGTTCACCAATCTGACGCAAGACCATCTCGATTATCACGGGACGATGGAAAAGTATTTCGAAGCGAAAGCGAAGTTGTTCGAACAACTCCCGCAGCAGGAGAAAAAAAAGAAACCGGTCGCAATCATCAACATCGACGATCGTTACGGACGGCGATTGCTCGGGAAGATCGACAAGAAAGTCTCGGTGGTGACTTTCGGAATGGGAGCCCGCGCCGATTTTCGCGCCTCCAATTATCGAATGGAATTTGGCGGAACCTCATATCAGCTCGACGCGCGCGGCAAAAGCTATCTCATCCGCGTGCCCTTGATCGGCCGGTTCAACGTTGCGAACTCGTTGGCCGCACTCGCCGCCGCCAACGCGCTCGGAGTCGGCTTGCGCGAAGCGGTGCTCAGCCTCGCCAAATCACCGCAAGTTCCCGGTCGTCTCGAGATGGTTCCGGCGAAACGGCAGTTCCAGGTTTTTGTCGATTACGCACACACGCCCGATGCGTTGCTCAATGTTCTAAAAACTTTGCGCGAACTTGAACCGCGGCGGTTGATTGTTGTCTTTGGTTGCGGCGGCAATCGCGACCGTGAGAAACGGCCACTCATGGGTCAGGTGGTCGATCAGAATGCCGATTACGCCATCATCACCTCCGATAATCCGCGGAAAGAAGATCCGGATAAAATTATCGCCGAAGTCGAAAAAGGTTTTCGCGGCAATCATTTTGAAAAAATCACCGAG
>JALYKJ010000324.1 GCA_030774845.1 Verrucomicrobiota bacterium | reverse complement strand
CGGGAGTCCATTTGGCGATAGCGCAACCGGGCGTAAGCGAGTCAAAGTTTGTCGATGTCGATCATATCAAGGTCCATTACACGAACTACGGCAAAGGCGACACGGCGCTGTTTTTTGTTCACGGTTGGAGTTGCGACGAAACGGTTTGGAGCGAGCAAGCGCCAGCGCTCGCGGAGAAAATCCGCGTGATCATAATCGATCTCCCTGGCCATGGACAAAGCGAGAAGCCGCAGACGATTGAATACACGATGGATTTGTATGCCCGCGCGATCGACGCGGTCATGAGCGACGCCAGGGTGAAGTCGGTGATTTTGGTCGGACACAGCAACGGGACGCCGGTGGTCCGCCAATATTACCGGAAATCTCCAACCAAAGTGAAAGCGCTCGTGATCGTGGAAGGCCCATTGCGCCCGTTTTTCGAAAAGACGAACATGGACAAGTTCGTCGCGCCATTGCGCGGCAACGATTATCCGCAAGCGGCCGGGCGTTTGATCGATTCGATGACAAAGCTGATCAAGGACGGCGCGCTGCGAGACAAGATCAAAGCGCTGATGCTGCGCACACCGCAGCATGTGGCAGTGAGCGAGTTCGAAGCGACGGTCGATCCTGACTTATGGAAAGAAGACAAGATCGACGTCCCGGTGTTGATGATATTGGCGAAGCAACCGGCGTGGTCGGCGGAGTACGAGCAGTTCGTGCGTAGGCTCCTGCCGAAAGTGGATTATCAAGTATGGGAGAATGTGTCGCACTTCGTGATGATGGAGAAGCCGCGCGAGTTCAACGCCGCGCTGCTCGTGTTTTTGCAGCAGAACCAGCTCCTCGATTGATATCCTTCGTTAGATGGATAGCGAGCGTGATATAGGAGCAGGCGGCGAGCCCGCGACGCAAGGGTTGGGATTTCAGGGATGCAGGCGCTGTCTTTACGGCGTTGCAGTCATGAAAATTAATCTCGGTGCCCGGCTTCCCTAGGAGTGCTCGCTGCGCTCGGCACCTCCCGCCGTAAAGTTGGCTAAAGCCAGGTCCTGCCAAATCGCTCGTAAGCAGAGCGCGAATCAGTTAAATTAGAGCGATGGTTTCACTGAATCGCGACGCGTTGAGCGAGAAGGTTCTCGAAGGCGAACGAATTTCATCCGACGAAGCGATCGAGCTGTATTCGTTGCCGCTGGAGGAATTGGGCGCGCTGGCCGACGTGCGGCGAAACCTGGCGAAGGAGAAAAGTTACGGCGGGCGCGGGCGCGAGATCGTGACTTACATCGCCGACCGCAACGTTAATTACACGAACGTTTGCAATGTGTATTGCAAGTTCTGCGCGTTTTATCGGACAGAGCGCGACGACGATCATTACGTTCTTTCGCTCGAACAGATCGACCAGAAACTCGACGAACTTTCGGCCGCGGGCGGAGTTCAAATCCTAATGCAAGGCGGACACCATCCGAAATTGCCGTTCAAGTGGTATGTCGATCTTTTGCAACACATCCGAAAAAAATATCCGCACATCAACATTCATGGATTCAGTCCACCGGAGTTCCAGCATTTCGCCGAAACGTTTCGGATGCCGCTGCGGGAAGTGATTTCCGAATTCAAGAAGGCGGGACTCGGATCGATCCCCGGAGGCGGTGGCGAGATTTTGGTCGATCGGGTGCGCAAAAAAATTTCGCCCTTGAAAATCAACAGCGACCAATGGCTGGAAGTGATGCAAGTCGCGCACGAGCTCGGTTTGAAATCGAGCGCGACCATGATGTTCGGTCACGTTGAGACCGTCGAAGAGCGGATCGAGCATTTGCAGCGAATTCGCGATCAGCAGGACCGCAGCGGCGGGTTCACCGCGTTCATCTGTTGGACTTTTCAGCCGCAGCACACGGTTTTGAAAGTGAACCAGCCGACTGGCGTTGCGGAATATTTGCGGATGCAGGCGCTCTCCCGGATTTTTTTGGACAACATCGACAACATCCAGAGTTCTTGGGTCACACAGGGCCCCGGGATCGGGCAGGTGGCGTTGAAATATGGCGCCAACGACTTCGGTTCGGTGATGATGGAGGAAAACGTGGTGAGCGCCGCCGGGACCACGTTTCGTTTAAACGCGGAGGAAATTGAATCGCTCATTCGCGATGCCGGTTACGAACCGCGCCGCCGAAACAATTGTTACGAACTGTTGAACTGAACGGCCCCTGGCGCTGTCTATCAC
>JALYKJ010000323.1 GCA_030774845.1 Verrucomicrobiota bacterium | reverse complement strand
GATCGAGGAATTGCCGCGCATAAGCGGAGAGACTCTCCACGTAACGGCGTTGGCCCTCGGCGTAGAGAGTATCGAAGGCGAGCGACGATTTCCCGGAACCGCTCAGGCCGGTGATGACCACCAGCTTCTCCCGCGGCAGTTCCACGTGGAGGTTTTTCAAATTGTGCTGGCGCGCACCACTGATCTTGATAACTTGCGCAGGCATCGGGACGACAAATCTCGAACCTTTTAGTCAAGCACAGCCGCGCGTTTTCTCCAGCGAAAATCCCGATTTATGAATGAGACAAATCGCACCCTCTCGCCTGAAGAGTTGGCCCAATTGCAGAAAAAATTCAGCGAGATCAAACATTCCATTAACAACGCGCTCGCGGTGCTGATGGCGCTGTCGGAGATGTCGCAGCGCCGGCCTGATTACGCCGAAAAACTGGCGAGCACGGTCTTGAGCAAAGCGCCCCAGATCGTTACCAGCTTGCAGGAATTCACCCAGGTCCTGAACGAAAAGGCCGGGGTGAAACCCGCCGTAGCGGGCGACTCGAAGTAGCTGCCTCTGCTAGTCTCGCGCGCATGGACGCGGTGTCGAGCAAACGTATCCTCATCGTCGAAGACGAGAAGGACGTTGTCGATCTTCTCACGCTCAATCTGCGCAAAGCCGGCGGTTTCCTCATTTCGAGCGCCAGCGATGGCGCCGCTGGTTTGACCAAAGCGCGCGAAGAAAAGCCGGACTTCATCATTCTCGATCTGATGTTGCCGAAAATGCCGGGACTCGAGGTCTGCAAAGTCTTGAAAAGCGACGCCACCACTCGCCACATTCCCATCCTGATGCTGACGGCGAGGGCGGAGGAAATCGACCGAATCGTCGGCTTGGAATTCGGCGCGGACGATTACGTGACCAAACCGTTCAGTCCGCGAGAAGTTGTGTTGCGCATCAAAGCGATCTTGCGCCGAGGCACGGCCGAAGAAACTGACGATCGTGTTTCTGCTGGGCCGATCACCATTGATCCAGCGCGCCATGAAGTTTTGGTAAACGGCAAGCGGGTCGAGCTCACCAGTCTCGAGTTCAAGCTTCTCCGAACGCTGATGCAACGGCGCGGTCGGGTGCAGGAGCGCGATCGCCTTCTTAATGAAGTGTGGGGTTACGAAAGCGTGATCGACACTCGCACCGTCGATACGCACGTGCGCCGTTTGCGTGAAAAGCTCGGCAAAGCCGGAGACATTGTCGAAACCGTCCGCGGATTTGGTTATCGTCTGCGCGAGAAGTAACCGCTCTCCATTTTCAATTTCGTCTCGTATTGAACCGAACGTCTGCTAGATGTTTGTCATCCAATGGCACACACGGCAACGGCGATAGAATCGATCAATCCGCCGACGGCTCGTCGCAGAATTTCGGCCGAAGCAAACAAGCTTAGCAGCAACGATCGCGCGGCGCATGACTGGTACCGATTCGTGCTCTCATATCCACCGCATCTTGTTCGTGATTATCTTTCCCGGTTTCATGCTTCATCGGAAAAACGTGTGCTAGACCCATTTTGCGGAACGGGAACGACGATTGTTGAATGCAAGAAGCTGGCAGTGCCCAGTGTTGGCGTAGAAGCTCATCCAATGGCGTACTTCGCGAGTGCAACAAAAGTGGATTGGGACATTGATGTCTCCGAATTGAAGGAATCCTCCCAGCGCATCGCGGCCGCTGCACTCAGCGAATTAGAAGCAAACGGAATCATTGATGATCCGGCGCCGGCCTTAATCGCTGAAATGCCGGACAGAGGGAAGTTGCGGACGGTAGCACCGGAAATTGAAAAGCTTTTGCTCAAGAATTCGATAAGTCCGCTTCCGCTTCATAAGACGCTCGTTTTGCGTGATGCGATTCGTTCCGCAGGCAACGAACGCTTTCGCTCGCATCATTTCCTGGCGTTAGCCAAAGCGCTCGTTAATTCGATCAGTAATCTTGAGTTCGGCCCAGAGGTCGGAGTAGGACCAGCGAAGGCTGACGTCCCGGTCGTTTCTACATGGCTGCGATTAGTGCATCAAATGGTTGACGATCTGCGTGTTTTAAGACCGTTAGCGAACGTGCCAGCGACCGTGCATCACGCTGATTCGCGAGACATCGCAACGCTTGTTGCGCCTGAATCAATTGACATTGTTATCACCTCGCCGCCTTATCCGAACGAGAAAGATTACACTCGCACGACAAGACTTGAGACAATTTTGCTTGGCTTAATCACTTCGAAGAAGGAACTGCAAGCGCTCAAGCGAACCATGGTTCGATCAAACACCCGTGGGGTCTACAAGGATGATACCGATCATCACCTAGTAGCAGACCATGCCGAGATTCAACGAATTGCAGATGCGATCGAGGCGCGACGCATCGAACTGCGTAAGACCAGCGGTTTTGAACGACTTTATGCAAAGGTGACTAAACTTTATTTCGGCGGAATGGCCCGCCATTTCGCAGATTTGCGACGTGTGCTTCGACCGAATGCGCACCTAGCATACGTCGTCGGCGACCAGGCCTCGTACCTTCGAATCATGATTCGAACTGGCCAGCTCCTTGCCTCACTGGCTGAACGATTGGGATATGAAGTCGTTGGAATCGATCTCTTCCGAACTCGGCTTGCCACTGCAACTCGTGAGCAGCTTCGCGAGGAAGTGCTGGTGTTGCGCTGGCCGGGAAACCAGTGATGGCTGGCAATAGGTACGAGCAAATTATCGGGAGAATATTCCTCGCACACTACAAGCGAGGAAGCACGGAAGTTACATTCGACCGAGAGGAAATTCCGGCGATGGCGGAAAGGCTTGGGATCGATATACCTAAGAACCTTGGCGACCTGATCTACAGTTTTCGATATCGCGTCGAGTTGCCGAAGGCGATCGTTGACAAGGCATCAAAGGGCAAGGAGTGGATCATTCGTCCAGTCGGCCGGAGTAAGTATCAGTTCGTTTTGGTTACAAAATGGGCAATCACGCCGAATCCGGCGCTATCGCGAATTAAGGTGCCAGACGCAACCCCTGGAATGATCGTAAAATATGCACTTAGTGACGAGCAAGCGCTTCTCGCAAAACTTCGGTATAATCGATTGATCGATATTTTCACGGGCGTGACTTGCTACTCACTTCAAAGCCATCTACGCACAAGCATTCCGAATCTCGGCCAAGTCGAAACCGACGAAGTCTATATCGGTGTTGATCGTCAGGGCGCGCATTATGTGATTCCGGTGCAGGCAAAGGGAGGCAAAGACCGAATGAGCGTTGTCCAAATTGAACAAGACATGGCGCTCTGCGCTGTGAAGTTCAGAGACGCGATTTGCCGTCCGTTAGGAGCGCAGTTCATCCAGTCCGATTTGATTGCGTTGTTCGAATTTGAATCAACCTCAGATGGGGTTCGCGTCAGAACCGAGCGACATTATCACCTTGTTCCGCCCGAAGAACTTACTGAGGAGGACCTGCGCCTTTATCGACTTCCAGCGGATTAATTTGTTTTTCCGCGCACGCCGTTTGCGCGAGAATTAAGGCAAGATGCTGTGGCTAGGCGTTGTTTTACTTTGCGTGCTGTTCGCGGCGATCGCGTTCGTGATTTGGCGAAAATGGGTCGCGCCGTGGCGACAAATCGAGCGCCTTGTCAGGCAAATCGGCCGGCGCGAGCGACCGCGCACGTTTTTGATTGAAGGGGGTAAAGAAGCGCAACGAGTTGCGGTTGCGCTTGAAGATATTTTCGTGCGGCAGCTGGAACTCGATCGTGAATTAGGAGCGCGCGCTTCGGGGAATCGGGCCATTTTTTCCGCGATGCGGGACGGCTTGCTCGTGGTCGATCCCGAACGGCGAATCACGCTTTTGAACGGGGCGCTTCAAGAACTGTTTGCCTTGAAAGACGATTCGTTAGGCGCGCCCCTCCTCGAAACTTTGCGCGACGCAAACGTTGAAGAGGCGATTTCCGAGACTTTTCGTCGGCGCGAGGCGATTCAGCGCGAGATCGTGGTGGCGAACCGTCAGCTCCAAATCAATTCGGTCCCGATGGGGAAAGACAATGGTGACATCGTCGGCGCGGTCGTTTTGTTTCACGACATTACTGAACTGAAACGCGCGGATGAAATGCGGCGGGACTTCGTTGCGAACGTTTCCCATGAACTGAGAACGCCATTGTCGATCTTGCGCGGCTACATCGAAACTCTATTGGACGATCCAAAAATGCCGCGGACCGAAACGGCTCGCATTCTTGAGGTGATGGAACAGCACTCGAAACGTCTCGGGTTGCTTGCGAACGATCTCCTCACGCTCGCGCAATTGGAATCGGGTGGTTCCAGTCTGCACTTGAGCGAGATCGACTTGGCGCAATTCTTTGCCGGCCTCATCCGCGATTGGAAAAAGGAATTTCTGGCAAAGGATTTAAAGGCCATTGTCGATGTCGCTGCCAGTGTTCCACTCGTCCGCGCGGATGAAGCACGACTGCGCGAAGTTTTTGATAATCTGTTCGATAACGCGGTTAAATATTCGAGCAACAACGGCGAGATTCGTCTCCAAGGCGTGCGTCGCGGCGACGAGACCGTGCTTAGCGTGAGCGACGACGGCATCGGAATTAGCAATGAAGATTTGCCGCGGATCTTTGAGAGATTTTATCGCGCGGACAAAGCGCGCAGCCGCGAGCGCGGCGGCACTGGCCTTGGTCTCTCGATTGTGAAGCATATTGCCCAGCTGCATGGCGGCCGCGTCGAGGCTGAGAGCGAGCTTGGACGCGGCACGACCATTCGCGTCATTCTTCCTTTGAAAATGGCCTCCGATCGCCCCGCTGTCACACAAACGTAACAGTAAACCTTTTGACCGACAGAACCTGACTGCGGCAGTTTCGACGCATGACGAAACTTCACCGGCTCAGCAGCAAACTTCTTGGGCTTTTACTCGCGTTCGCGTTGATCGCGAGCGCATCTGCTCAGATGACCATCAATGGCGCAGGCGCAACGTTTCCGTATCCGATTTACTCAAAATGGTTCGACGAATACGCCAAAGTCGACCCATCTGTGCGTTTCAATTATCAATCGATCGGCTCGGGCGGCGGGCAAAAGCAAATCACCGCACAGACAGTCGATTTTGGCGCGTCGGACGGGCCGATGAGCGACGAGAACCTTTCTAAAGCGCCGGGAAAAATTTTGCATATTCCGACTGTCGCAGGCGCGGATGTGGTGGCCTACAATTTGCCGGGAAATCCAGCCTTAAAGCTGGATGCGGATGCGATCGCCGGAATTTTTCTTGGCCAAATCAAGAAATGGAATGATCCGAAAATAGTCGCGCTAAATCCGGGAGTTAATTTACCCGATCAGGAAATAGTGGTCGTGCATCGATCGGATGGAAGCGGCACCACGTATATTTGGACCGATTACCTGAGCAAGATCAGTCCGGAGTGGAAGTCGAAAGTGGGCACGAACACGTCGGTAAACTGGCCGACCGGAATCGGTGGCAAAGGCAATGAGGGCGTCGCTGGTCAAATCAAGCAGACTCCCGGGGCGCTGGGCTACGTTGAGTTGATCTATGCGATTCAAAATAAAATGCCGTACGCGGATGTGAAAAATGTCAGTGGCAAATTTGTGAAGCCATCACTCGAATCGATCACGGCAGCTATGGCTACTGCCCAGATCCCGGACGACTTCCGCTTCTCGATTACAAACGCGCCGGGCGACAGCGCATATCCGATCTGTGGCGCGACGTGGCTTCTTGTTTACGAACAGCAGAAAGATAGCGCTAAGGGAAAAAAGCTCGTCGAATTTCTGAAGTGGGCGCAAAAGGACGGCGAGAAAATGGCAAAGGATCTGGATTACGCGCCGTTGCCGAATGCCCTTCAGGCGCAGGTCCTGAAACGGATCGACGAGATCAAATTTTAGTATGCGAGCGGCGAAGCATAAGCATCTTCGCCTTATAAAACAGATTGGGTAGCTATGCCTACAATCGCCACGATGCCGGTGGAAGAACGGTCGGCGCCAGCGCGGATGGCGCCGCCGTCACGATTTGGCGATAAGACTTTCGAATGGCTCACGCTTGGGATGGCGTTGGTTGTCATTCTGCTGGTGTTCCTAATCGGCTGGCAATTAGCGCGAGGTTCTTCGCTGGCCATTCAAAAGTTCGGATTCAACTTTCTTGTAACATCGACATGGGACCCGGTTACGGAACAATTCGGCGCGCTGCCGTTCATTTATGGTACGCTGGTCTCTTCGCTGTTGGCGCTGCTTATCGCGGTTCCGCTTAGCATCGCCACCGCGGTTTATTTGACGGAGCTCGCGCCGCTCTGGATTCGGCAACCTATCGTGTCGCTCATCGAAATGTTGGCGGCGATTCCGAGCGTCATCCTCGGTCTCTGGGGAATCTTCGTGATGGTTCCATGGCTGCGTGATTATCTATTTCCATTGCTGAAGCGGGCATTCGGCTGGACGCCATTTTTTACCGGCCCGATTTACGGTCCAAGCATGCTCGCCGGCGGGATCATCGTCGCGATCATGATTTTGCCAATCATCACTTCGGTTTCGCGTGAAATTCTGCGGAGTGTCCCGAACTTGCAGCGCGAGGCGGCCTATGCGCTCGGCGCTACGCGCTGGGAGGTGACGCGGATCGCCGTGCTCAGTTATGCGAAGAAAGGCCTTTTCGGCGCGGTCATTCTCGGGCTGGGCCGGGCGCTGGGCGAAACCATGGCGGTAACAATGGTGATCGGCAACACACCACAGATCGCAGCTTCGCTTTTCAAGCCCGGCTATACGCTCGCCAGCGTCATCGCGAATGAATTCACCGAAGCTACCACGGACGTTTATCTTCAAGCTTTATTCGAGCTTGGCCTCGTTCTTTTTGGAGTGACCATTCTGGTCAATCTGCTGGCGCAGCTCCTTCTTAAAACAATGACCGCGAAATCGGCAACGCGAGCGGTGGAGTAGTTATGCATACCGGAGGTGCAGACAAACACTCTTGGCGCGAAGCAAAAAACGCGCTCGTCTCCGCGGCGACATTTTTGTCCGCTATCGTGGTCATTACCCCGCTCGGTCTCGTATTTTTTCACCTCCTCGTCAACGGCGCGAGCTCGGTCAACTGGGCGTTCTTCACACAGCTGCCGAAGCCCGTCGGAGTGATTGGCGGTGGGATGGTGAATGCGATCGTCGGTTCGCTGGAATTGCTCGGGCTGGCATCGTTGATCGGTATTCCAATCGGGGTCCTGGGCGGCGTTTATCTGGCCGAGTACGGTTCTGTCCGGGGAAATTCGATGGTGCGATTCATTGCCGACGTGCTCAACGGCGTGCCTTCCATCACCTGGGGCGTAGTGGTTTACGGGCTGGTCGTGTTGCGGTTCAAAAGTTTTTCGGGCTACGCAGGCGGTCTTGCGCTTGGTCTCATTATGGTTCCGCTGATTTTGCGAACGACCGAGGAAGTCATCTTGCTTGTGCCCAACGGCTATCGCGAAGCCGCCCTCGCCCTTGGCATCGCTCGTTGGAAAACGATTGTGCACGTGGTGATGAAAACTGCGTCCAAGGGGATCATCACCGGAATTCTGCTGGCTCTGGCACGCATCAGTGGCGAAACGGCGCCGCTATTATTCACGGCCTTTGGCAATCGGTTTTGGAACCACAACTTGGCTGAGCCAATCGCCGCGCTCCCCTTGCAAATATTCACTTACGCCATTTCACCATACGACGATTGGCATCGCCAAGCGTGGGCCGGTGCACTCGTGCTCGTCGTCGGGATTTTTTGCGTTAATGTGCTGGTGAGGATTCTCACTCGCGAGCGAAAACCATCTATCGTGTAAGAATCTTCTAATGGTTAATTTAGTTATGCCGTCTCTGGATCCAGTCGTGCTTGAGCGTCGCGAGGACACTATCGAGCCAACGCCAGAAACAGAGGTTCTGCCGCCAACGCTTCAAATCCGGAAATTGTCCGTCTGGTATGGCGAAAAACGCGCGATCGACAGCGTAACGATGGACATTCCGTCCAATGCTGTGACCTCGATCATTGGGCCGAGCGGGTGCGGAAAATCGACATTCCTCCGTTGTCTGAACCGGATGCATGAACTCGTCCCGCGAACGCGCATGGATGGCACGGTGCTTCTTCTCGGCCAGGATCTTTACTCGGCCGATGTGGATCCGGCAATTGTTCGGAGACGCATCGGGATGGTTTTTCAAAAGTCGAATCCGTTCCCGACGATGTCGATCGGTGAGAATGTGATCATCGGGCTGCGGTTGAATGGGGTCCGCGATCACAAGTTTCTCAACGAGCGTCTCGAGAAATCGCTCCGTATGGCGGCGTTGTGGGACGAGGTCAAAGATGACCTGCACAAACCCGGCACAAGTCTGTCTGGCGGACAACAGCAGCGTCTCTGCATCGCGCGTGCACTCGCCGTTGAACCGGAAGTCATTCTCATGGATGAGCCCTGCTCGGCCCTCGATCCCATCGCCACCGCGAAGATCGAGGAATTGATCCACGAATTGAAAACGCAATACACGATCGTGATCGTCACTCACAACATGCAGCAGGCGGGCCGCGTATCGGATCACACCGCTTTCTTTTATCTTGGCAAATTGATCGAATTTGGGCCAACCACCAAAATTTTCACCAATCCAAGCGAGCGACAAACGGAGGATTACATCACCGGAAGATTCGGTTGATGAGTTCGACATGATGGCGCCAAAACATATTCTCGGGACCTTCGACGAAGCACTCAGCTCGTTGCGCAACAACGTGCTGATGATGGCAGGCCTGGCCGAGCGCACGCTCGACCGCGCGATCAAAGGATTGCTCCAGCGAGATGACAATCTTTGCACAACCGCAATCGCTGACGACGAGGAGATCGATCAACTAGAAAAGCAAATCGACAAAGATGGCGTGGACGTTCTGCTGCGGTTCCAGCCGGTCGCTTCTGACCTGCGTCGGGTGGTGGCCGCGATGAAGCTTTCGCCCAACATCGAGCGCATTGCCGATCAGGCCACGAACATTGCTCGGCGCGCGCGAAAGCTGAACCGGCATCCGCCACTTCCGGAGATCGAAATTATTGTTCCAATCCAGGCGCACGCCATGGCCATGTTCAAGGCGAGCATTGACGCGTTTGCACGGGAAGATGTGGATCTTGGCCGCGCGGTTGTGGCCCAGGATAAGGATCTCGACTACATGAACAAGATGGCCAACCGCCGCCTGACTGAGTGCATGGCCCAGGACCCGAAACAACTCCGTGGTTATCTGAATTTGATTTTTATCTCTCGTTTTCTCGAACGCGTCGGCGATCACGCCACCAATATCGCGGAGGACGCCGTTTACGCGGCTGCGGCGGAAGACATCCGACACCAAACCGTCGCCGCCGCGACCTAAGACCTCGCGCCTTGTCATGCGCGATTGATTGTCGATCTTGCAAATATGGGGCAGGCGCAATCGAAGGTCGAAACGGAAGAAAGCACTGCGGTCGTGCCTGCGACCGCGGAGCAATCGGCGCACGAGCGCTTTGGCGACCCGAAAAATTTCATCAACCGCGAGCTAAGTTGGCTCGAGTTCAATCGTCGTGTTCTGGAGGAAGCGCAGGACCCGACCCAGCCGCTGATCGAGCGGGTGAAGTTTCTTTATATCTTCAGTTCGAACCTCGATGAATTCTTCGAGATCCGCGTGGCCGGCATCAAACAACAAATCGAGAGCGAAACGAGTGATGTCGCAGCGGACGGCTTGAGTCCCACCGAGACGTTTAATCAAATTCAACGCCTCGCCCACCAGCTGGTCGCGACGCAGTACGAACTTTGGAATAAGGAGCTGCTCCCTCAGCTCGCAAAAAACGGGATTCGCGTTCGCAACGTTTCGGAGCTAAGCGCGAAACGCACGGCTTGGGCGCGCAAATACTTTCAGGAGGAAGTTCTTCCGATGCTGACTCCGTTGGCGGTGGATGCGAGTCACCCATTTCCGGACCTCCTGAACAAGAGCCACAATTTGCTTGTGCGGGCGAAGGCGCAGCGCGGCGGCGAACCCTTACTTGCGATCGTGCAGGTGCCGCGGGTGGTTCCGCGGCTGATTTTGATGCCGCGCGGCAAAGGCGAAAACGAGCCTTGGGATTACATTTATCTCGCTTCGCTGATCAAGCAGCACATCGCCGAATTGTTCCCCGGTTTGATTCTCGACGAGGTGCACGCCTTTCGCGTTACCCGCAACAGCGATCTCTACATCGACGAAGAAGAAGCCGAGAATCTTCTTCGAACAATCGAACAGGAGCTGCGTCGTTCCAGTCGCGGCGACGCCGTTCGATTGGAAGTGGAAGCCGATTGCCCGAAAGATTTCATCGAGTTGTTGACTGGCTTTTTCGATCTGACCGAAGCCGACGTCTACAAACTGGAGGGTCCGCTCTCGATGACGCACGTGACCCCGCTGCTCACAAACGACGCATTCGCGCAATTGAAAGACCGCCCATTTCAACCGGGACGCGATCCGGCCTTGCCGCCGCACGCAGACATGTTCGAAGTCATGCGTCGCCAGGATGTGCTTCTCCATCATCCCTACGACGGCTTTGAGCCGATCGTCGATCTTGTGGAAGAAGCTGCGCGCGATCCGCAAGTGCTTGCGATGAAGATCACACTTTATCGCACCAGCGGTGACTCGCCGATCGTCGAGGCGCTGATTGAAGCGGCCGATGCCGGCAAACAAGTCACGGCAATTGTGGAGTTGCGCGCGCGTTTCGATGAAGCGGCCAATATTCAATGGGCGCGGCGGCTTGAGGAAGCAGGCGCCCACGTCATTTATGGCGTCGTCGGATTAAAAACGCATTGCAAAGCATTGCTCATCGTTCGGCGCGACACCGACCAACTCCGGCGTTACGTGCACCTGGGGACGGGCAATTACCATCAACGCACGGCGCGCATCTACACTGACTTCGGTTTGTTGAGCAGCAACCCGGAGCTAACTGAAGAAGTCGGAATCGTTTTCAATACGCTGACCGGGCTTGCCGGTTATCCGGGCCTGAAAAAACTCATGGTGGCGCCGTTCGATATGAAGAAACGTTTGATCGCCCTGATCGAACGCGAGCGCGACCACGCCCGCGCGGGCAGACCGGCCCGAATCATTGCCAAACTCAATTCGTTGGTCGATCAAGAAATCATCGAGACGCTCTATGAAGCCTCTTCTGCGGAGGTGACAATCGATTTGATCGTGCGCGGCATTTGTTGCCTGCGTCCGAAAACTCCCGGTCTGAGCGAATACATTCGCGTCATCAGCATTGTCGGCCGTTTTCTCGAACACAGCCGGATCTACTACTTTGAGAACGGCGGCCAGCCCGAACTGTTTCTCTCCAGTGCCGATTGGATGCCGCGGAACTTTCTCCGCCGGGTCGAAGTCGCATTTCCAATCGAGACTCTGCCGTTGCGCGATCATATTATAAATGAAGTCCTTCCCCGATTTCTGAATGACCGCGTCAAAGCGCGCGAGCTGCAGCCGGACGGAAGCTACCGTCGTTTGAAACCGGAGGGCCCGGAGCCTCGCTCGCAAGCACAATGGCATTTCCGCGAAGTTACCCGCGAGCGGGCGAAGAAACTTGGTCGCAAGAAATCTCCGCCGGCTGATAAATTGATCCCGATCACGGTTGCGCCGCCGCCGCCACCAAAACAGCCATGAGGAAAAGAATTCTGGTCATCGATATCGGAGGCACGCACGTGAAGGCGATGATTTCGCGCACGAAGAAACGAAAATTCAAATCCGGGCCAAAACTGACACCGCGCGAAATGATCAAGCAAGTCAAAGTGGAAATTGAGGGTTGGAAGTACGATGCAATCGCGATTGGATTTCCCGCGCCGGTGCGGGACGGCCGAATTCTCGACGAGCCGAAACATCTCGGTAAGGGATGGGTCCGATTCAACTTCGAGAAGGCGCTGGGCAAACCGGTTCGAATCGTAAACGACGCCGCTTTGCAAGCGCTCGGCAGTTACCGTGGCGGGCGGATGTTGTTTCTCGGTCTGGGGACCGGCCTCGGCTCGACCCTTGTCCTTCGTGACATGGTTTTTCCTCTCGAGTTGGGGGATCTGCCCTATTGCGACGACCGAATTATCGAAGATTTTTTGGGCAAGCCCGGAATCGCCGACCTCGGTGAAAAAGAATGGGAACGCATAGTGGTGGGCGCGGTTACTCAACTGAAGAAGTCATTTGTCGCCGATTACGTCGTCCTAGGCGGCGGTAGCACTAAGAAACTGAGCGAGCTACCGGAAGGCGCTGAACAAGGACATAACCGTAATGCGTATCTGGGCGGCATCCGCCTTTGGCAAACCGATCCGCGCACGCGTCGGCCGAAGTGGAAAATCATGTAGCTGCGCGCACCATCGACATGGAGCTTTATTTTCTGAGACACGGTGAAGCCGATTGGCCTGACTGGAAAAAGTCAGACGACGAGCGCCCGCTGACGAAGCGTGGTAAAAGGGAAATGCACGAAGTGGCGCGATTTCTAAAACGGGTCAAAGCGCGGCCGGACTTGATTGTGACCAGTCCGCTCCCGCGCGCTTCACAGACCGCCGAGATCGCGGCCGATCATCTGAAAGTAAAATGCTGCGAAGACAAACTACTGGCGCCGGGTTTTGGGCGGCAGGAACTGGAGCGTCTGCTGAAAAAATATCCGGAGGAGAGCTTGATGATTGTTGGTCACGAACCCGATTTTAGTCACGCGATCTCGCAGTTGACCGGTGCGTCGCTCAAACTTTCCAAAGCCGGCGTTGCTTTAGTGGAACTCGATCGCTCTTGGCGAAGCGGTCGGCTGCTCTGGTTGTTTCCGCCGAAAATCGCCAGGAAATAGACGCGCGCGAGCTACTTAACCAGTGCTTCAGCCAGCGAAGGCGCGGTCTCGTTCTCCCAATCTTTCAGCCAGCTGGCGACGCGAGCACCGAAATCGCGCGGACGCTCGGCGAAAAAATGTTCGGCCAGTTCCGCGGCGCCGCGTTGCAAGTCGCCTTGGCTCACTTCGATCACAGCCAGCAGTTTGTGTCCTTCGCGTTGCCATCCCGACTTCTGATCCTCGCGCCGGAGTCGCTCGCCTAGAAAACTCAAGTCGTGCGCTCGGCCGAGCAGATCGTTGAGTGAATGGAGGTCGTCACTCAAGTTTTTGAGGACGACGGGATTGATCGGGCGCAAAATACGCAGTTGATACCAAAGCGTTTTTGCCTTGGTGCGGAACTGATGAAAACTTTTGGCCGTAGGATTGGCCTCCGCATTGCGAAGTGCGCGACGCGCCCGTTTGTAAGCGCCTTGAACGGCACGACGAAGCTGCTTGTAACTAAATTGATCGAGCGCCCAACAATCCACGACTCCGTGGGCCCGCTCGAGCATCGGGACAGCTTGCCTCTGCCACTCGGCAAACGCGGCCATGAAGTTTTCCAGTTCTAACATCAACATTGCTTCCAATCGTCCGTAATGAGCACGACCGCGCCGTTGCGTGATGCCTTGAAGTTGCTGCACAGTTTGCAAGCGCACTTCGGCATCGCGGATTTCCGAAGTCAATCGGCTGACATTGCGCAGCAAATGGTCCTGTTGCCTGAACAAGCCGCGGCCGATCTCTTTGCGCACTAGCTGGAGTGCCCCGCGTGCCTTTTTCAAATATTTGCGCATTTCATGAACCGGCGTGTCGTCAGCTTTCTTTTCCCCGTTTGCGATCGCGATCGCGCCCTCGATCTGTTTACGGCAAATCCGGCAAAGATTGTCGCCGAGCGTTTCGCCATGTCGCAATTCGTAGCTCATCTTATTCGCGGGCCAGTCTCACATTGCTGTAGCGTTTTTCTCCGGTGATTTCACGTCCAAACCACCGTGGCTGTTTGAATCGGCGCCGGCTTGCGTGGTTTGGAAATTCCACTTCCGCCACCATCAAACCGTGATTACGGCCATGGTAAATATCAACCTCGATCTTGAGATTTTTCCACGGGATCTCGTAGCGGGTTTTGCGCAAGCGTCGGCCCTTCGTCGCCGGCCATAACATGGCGAATTGCTTGGGACTAAGCCGGATTTCGCGCTCTTCTCGCGATGAGCTGCGGCCGACCTTGAATGTGAGAGAAGCCACTTTTCCTCTTTTCCGCAGGCGAACATGCCGGCCGCGGGGTTCGTTAGCGAGATAACCTTGCGCAATCGGAAAATGGCGCGAATGCAGAATCTCGACCGGCAGCCGCTTGATCAAAAATTTGCGCTCTATCTCACGAGTTGTTTTGTGTTTCATTCCGTTCCGAGATAGTGCCAACCTTATTTGAGGGAAAAGGATCATGCTTGCAATCACCGCGCTGTTTTTCTTTGCCGGATGCGAATGGTTCGATCCGGCAGAGGTGCACAAAACAGAATCTGGCCGGACAACTTATCGAGCTGCGAACGAAAGTCCGACCGAGCACCCGGACGTGACGCCGGCGCCGCAAAAAATCCCAGGCGAGTCGCGACAGTAACTCGCGTTTCAAGCGCCGAAAAAATCTGAACAAAATAGTTGACTGGTCAGTCTACTAATGTAAAAGTCATATGTGCCAAGAGTGAGTGACATGAAGAAGCGCCTGACCGACGCGGCGTTGGATTTGATGTGGGAAAATAGCTACGGCACCACTTCGGTGGACGCGATCTGCGAGCGGGCCGGCGCAAAAAAGGGAAGCTTTTATTATTTTTTCAAGTCGAAGTCCGAGCTCACCGTGGCGGCATTGGAGGCAGAATGGAATAAAAATAAGGCGAACATGGACGCTCTTTTCTCTCCAACAATTCCACCTCTCGAGCGGTTCGATCGCTACTTCGATTTTGTGCACGACCGTCTGGCCGAGCTTCAAAAAACTTGCGGCTCCATCCTCGGGTGCCCTCTCTTAACC
>JALYKJ010000322.1 GCA_030774845.1 Verrucomicrobiota bacterium | reverse complement strand
GCGCACGTCTATCTCGGCGAAACGAAACGGATTCTCGATTGGGACATGGATGGAGCGGCCCGTGAATTTGGCCGCGCGGTCGAGCTGGATCCGAAGTCGACGTCCTCAAATTATTTCTCGGCCGCGTTTTGGGCCGCGCGCGGCGAACGCGATGAAGCGCTGGTTTATTTGCAGCGCACATCCACGATCGATCCGGCGTCGCTGTGGGTGAACAACTCCGCTTGCGAGCTCTACCGTTACTTCGGGTTATACGATGACGCGATGAGGGCCGGCGAACGCGCGTTGCAACTCGACCCGGCGTTTGTTTATGGCGAGCCGTTGCTGGCAGCGCTGTATCGCGAGATGGGGCGATTCGACCAGGCGATCGCTCTCTACGAGAAAGCGCAGAACATTAGCGGTCGTCCGGCGTTTGGTTTGGCGATCACCTACGCGCGGATGAATCGGCCGGATGAAGCGCGCGAAGTTCTGGCCAAGGCTATTGCGAGTCGCGGGAGTTATACGCCTGGCGACGCGATTGCTCATGTCCACGTGGCCCTGGGTGCGCACGACGACGCCATTCGCGAACTCGAACGCGCATGTGATGAGCGATCTTCATCGCTCCATTTCGTTGGTATTGCGCCCGAATTCGCGCCGCTTCGATCTGATAAACGGTTCTTGTCGATCCTCAGGAAAATTGGTCTCGAGCCGGAAAAAGTTTTTGCAGCCGGACTGGCACGCTGATTACTGGAAAATCACGTCCTGACCGTGGCCGTGCGAGCGGACGCCGTAGTTATGCAAATCGCGCGCGGCCAGATGCATTCCAAAAATAAGCACCGCGATCAGACCGAAGTACAAAATCGACATCGTCCAGCGCTGCACCGGTGTCACTTCATAATAACGTCGCTCTTCCTCGGTTCGCTTACGGAAAAGCGAATAAATGCGCGGCAGCGACGCGATCACCATCAGCCAGACAATAAAGTTCGGGTACTTCCAACCGAACCAAAGCAAAACCGCGAAGCCCGGCAACCAAAGCCAGCGCGAGAGAGCCGTTACAATTCGCCCACCATCGAGCATGCCCACCGGCGTCAGATTAAACAGATTCAGAAAATAGCCGAACCAGGCGAGCGCGAAGAAAATCGGCGCGTCGAAAAACTCACCGATGGAATTACAGGCGAGCGCACCGATTGAACCGAGCATCGGCCCGCCGATTCCAACGCACGCTTCCATCCAGGCGTTGCGCGGCGCTTCCTTCAACGCGATGAACGCGCCCATGAACGGAATGAAAACCGGCGCGCCAACTTTGAGTCCAAATTTTCGGGCGACAATGAGATGCCCGCATTCGTGGACGAGCAGGAGCATCACAAAACCGACCGCGAACTTCCAACCCCACATCATCGTGTAAACCCAGATCATCAGCAGCATCGTGCCGCCGGATTTGAGCAGGATCGGGAGGAACTTGAGCGCGGGCAGAATGAAGAATTTTAATTTCGCAAAAAATTTCGCGATCACGACGCCCACGACCGCGACTGGCCCGAGTGCTTTCTTCAGCCGACTCCACCAATTGTCGGGCACTGGGTGCGCCGCATCGAACGGCGCGCCTTCAGATGGACCGTTCACGGTGTAACTTCCGTCAAGTCCACCCTCACCTCAATCCTCTCCCTCGGTGAGGGAGAGGAAGTCGCGAGGCGGTAGGTGAGGGTTGTCTGGGCCGGCCACATCCGCGATTAGACCGAGGGACTTCGCAGTTCGTTGAATGCTGCGCCCAAATGAGCGAGCACATCACTGGCGAGGACTGATTCCTCACTCGCGCCAAATTGAAAGATCGACATCTCGGCGGCGCGTCCACAAATCCAGGCTCCAACGCGACCAGCGTCGTAGATTGACAATTGCCGGCCTGCGAGACCGGCGCATACCCCGGTCAAAACGTCGCCCATTCCGCCGCTGGCCATTCCCGGATTGCCGGTTGTGTTGTAACTGATCGGTTTGCCGCGCTCGCAAACGATGGTGCGGCTCCCTTTGAGCAGAAGTGTAATTGGAAATTGGTCGCAAAAGTTTCGCGCGATGCCGGCGCGCGCCATTTTGCCAACGTCCATCAATCGTTTCATTTCGCCAGGATGTGGCGTGAGCAACCGCGGCCCGCGGCAGGTGCGCAGAGTGTGGATCTTGTCAGCAAGAATATTTAATCCATCCGCGTCGACCACCATCGGTTGCTGCGCGTTCTCGATTAAGTTCAGGACTTCCGATGCGCGCGCTTTCCCTAAACCCGGTCCGAGCGCCCAGACATCGATCTTTTCTTCGAGCAGATCGCGATATTTGCGGACTGGTTTCACCATCGCTTCGACGGGCGCGGCGCTGGCGACGATCTCATAAATTTCTTCCGGTACGAAAACCTCCACCAACCCTGCGCCGGCGCGGAGCGCACCTTGGGTTGTCATGAGGGCGGCGCCGACGAAACCTTTGGATCCGGCAACGACACCGATGCGGCCGAATTCGTTCTTGTAAGCACTGAACTTTCGTCGCGCCAGAAGCGGGCTCAGCGAATACGGACTGGCGGCGAGCTCGTTCGGTGCGCCTGCTTCCGGCCGAAGCCCGGGAAGAGGAACGATTTCGATGCGGCCGACAAGATTCAGCGCTGAATCGACAAACAGGCCGTGCTTCGCAAAACCAATCGTGACCGTGAAATCGGCAATAACCGAATCTTCCGGATCGTTTTCCCCCGAATCGGCGTCGAGCCCGGTTGGAAGATCGATGGCGAAGACGAATGCGTTCTCTTCGCGTCGCAATCGATTGATCTCCTGCGCGGCGGTGCGGATCGGCTCGCGCAGAAACGATTTTGCGCCGGTGCCAAGTAAACCATCAAGAATGATGCTATGCGGTGCATGTTCGACGGCATCGGCCGGCTTGGGAGTCGCATCGCGTAACGCTTTCAGTTTTTTTTGCGTCAGCTCGCTGCAATTTTCTTCCGCGAAGGGTAAATGGATGTCGATCTTCCATCCAATTCGCTGCAACTGTTCCGCCGCGACCAGCGCGTCGCCGCCGTTGTGGCCTTTGCCGGCGAAGACGATGCAGGTTGCCGGTTTTGGGAAAAATTGGCGAACGGCGCGGGCAACACCGGCACCGGCCTGGTCCATTAATGTTTCAACGTTCACGCCAAGCTCGAACGCGGATTCCTCCGCAGCGTGCATTTGCGCCGAACTCAACACGGGCGATTCCAACTAATCCTCCGTCGTCACAGGGGCGGATTGCTTCTTGCGGGTCGAGCTCTTTTTCTCCGAATCTGAATCGGAGGATTTTTTGTGCTTCGACAATGTCGATCTTGACGAACTTTTGGGGCTTCGCTTGCCGCGTTTGGAGCGCGATAGGTCCGGGTCGCGGTAATGAGTTTGATCGATGAACGGCTGGAGCTGGACGGTGGTGTTGTTAGCGGCAAGGCGGTTCGCAGCCGAAGTGCTGGCAACGAGCGAGCGTTCTCGGATGCCACGCGCGATTTCTCCCGCGAGTTTTTGCTGGTAGGCAGCGCTCTGAGCGTAATTCGCTTCGGTGACGTTGGTGAGGAAGCCGCATTCGACCAACACGGACGGGATGGTCGTTTTTCGCAGAACGTAGAAACCTCGCCGCCGCACACCGCGATTGGGCGTGGGCGCGCCGCCGGCCACGTAATAATGAATAGCGGAAGCGAGCGGCAAACTTTGCGAACTGTAGAAGTAAGTCTCAATCCCGTTCGCGCTGCGGCGGGGCGCGGCATTGAAGTGGATGCAAACAAAAACGGCATCCCGATAAGAGTTGGCGATCGCGACGCGGGTGCCCAAGGGCACGAAGACGTCGCTATCTCTGGTCATCACGACCCGGTATCCGTAGGCTGTGAGGATGGCTTTGAGCCGCTGGGCGACGTCTAAAGTCATGATTTTTTCCGGGACGCGCTGCCCGGGAATTCCGCCGCGATCGAATCCACCGTGACCAGCGTCAATGACGACAACTGTCGATGGTCGATCAGCTTCTGAGACGGCGACGGCCCGCGTTTGGGGCCGGGGAGTGGGAGTTGCTCGCGGCGAAACGGCGCGCTTTTCACGCGCGGAAAGAGAACTGGGAGCTGGCAAACCATAGGCAGCCGTGCCAATGAACGACCCAACGAGCGCTAACCTGAAAACAAATTTTCGCATCCGCTAATTGTCCTTCGGTGCGCTCGGTGGTCGCGCGGAAAGTTTTGGAGCGCTCTCGCGTGTCGCTTGCGTCACTGGTGCGTCCATCATTCCGCCGGAGATTTTTACCACGCCATCTTCCGAATGCACAAGCCGCGGTCTCGTTTTGGTTTCGGCGAGGCTGGCGCGTGAAAGAAGCTCGCCATTCAAACCGACGCGCGCGTAAGACCAGGTTCGCGGCGCGGCGCAGTAAAGAACATGGAGCTGATTGGATCGGTCGAATTCCGCCTGCGGCTCATCGAACGCGATGACCTGGCCTAACGAATAGGTTGCGTAAACGACTCCGCTGTCTTTGTCTTCGACCCGCACGTAAAGCGAAGTGTGATCGGGAAAACGGTTGGTCATGAGCGAATAGGTGCGGACATTTCCAGAATCGCCGCCTCCTTCGGGCACACCCACTGTTTTTTGCCAAATCGGTCGAGCATCGGTGACTTCGAAAACTTTGGTTTGGGAATAAAAGAATTTGTTCAGATCGGCAAAATAAATATGAGCGCGCACCCGGTAGGTTCCGAAATCGTGCACGCTAAACAGCGGCGTTAAATTGATTTTGCGGGTAACACGTTTGCCGGCGGCGATGCTGAGAGGTTCTGTCTCGGGGTTCGAGACTGGGGCGATTGAGCGATCCTCACTTCCAGTAACCTCAAAACCGAACCACGACTGACCATCAGCGTCGCGAAGATCGACATCTCGGCCGGCCAGATTCGTGATGATGAGATTGGCGACGACCGGCTCGTAAGCGATGTATTGCAAGCGCGGGAATTTCAACTCGACCTGGATTTGTGCGAGAGCGCTGCTCGCTACGAAGCAAAGACAAACCAGCGGCCAGCGCAACTTCATGAAAAGGTAAACTACCGAAAACGCGGCTCGTTGCATAGAAAAGTGGCTAAGCGGATCGGCGATGCGGCTTGAGCGGGTTCTCTTCCTTCTCGGCGGTGACCAGGTCGATCAGAACGTCGTCCCGAGCCGCGGTGATCGTCTCGACTGGCGGTCGAACGCTGCCTTCGTAAGCAAATTCGACAAACTCCCAGCTCGCAATCTCGATGAGCGCATCGCGGCCGCGCGCGGCGGTCGTTTCGGCATGCACGATTTTGCCGTGGCGAAGAAACACCAGTCCATTCTTGGCTTCTTTAACCAGTTGGAGCGCGCCGCTGCGCCGGCTGAGACAACACATCTGCAGAACATCGACAACGTGGAAAACATCGGGCACATTCGGTGGCACGTTCTCGGCTCGCTCGATCGCGCCCAGCAAAGCATCTCCTTCAATCGGTTCTGGAAAAACTTTGGTCGCGGAAATTTCCAGGCGTTGCTCGGTCGCGGGATAATTTGGAAAAAATAAAACCTGCAGCGCTGGAAAAATCTCGCTGAGCGATGAACCAAGCGCGAGCCCATCGATCGCCTCGGCTTCGAGTTGCGTCAAAAGAAGATTGCATTGCTCGCGTCGCCGCGCCCAGTCCATCGCAGCGCTGTCGCTCCGGACAAGCTGGCACTGGTGGCGGGTGTAACTCTTCACCATTTGCACCAGCGCTTCGCCCATTTCAGGGTCGCGGTGCACGATGAGCAATTGCATTACGGCGGCGGAGCGTTGAAAGGCGCGGGAAAAAGGGTCAACAATTTGGTCGGTTCAGCGCGTTTATCTTGGAGCTGATCATTATAATAAACGCGCACAATGTAACCAAGATATTTGCGCGTCCCACCTTCAGGCGGCGGGCTCGCTTTGACCGGGTGCCCTTTCTTTGCCGGATTAATCGCGGCCGCCGCGGCCGCCAGGTCCGCCTCCGCCGACTTCGTCTTTGTCCTCGGGCGAATGTAAGTCACGGCCAGGGTTTCGCTGTTGCTGTCGGCCCAGTCGTGATTCGGGGTGAGCCATTCGTAACTCACATCGGCATCAGTCAGCTTGATGTCGTTATCGCCGACGGTGTCGTAAAAGAACACCTGGATCTTCACTTTGGTGTGATCGATCACTGCGTTCGGGCGCTTTTTTACCGCGATTCGTAACATCAGGTTCGTTTCGGAATCCGGATCAGGCGTTTCCGACGCGGTGACTTCGGTAATGCCGAGCGCTGAGCCGACCGGGATTCCTTCTGCAGTACTGCGAACGCTCGTTGCATCGAGCGCGCTAGTCGGTTTTCCGGTATCGAGCGCTGAACCGGTGGTTGATCCTGGAACTGCCGGGACGCCGGTTTTTAATTTCATGTCCGCCAATTCGTAGAGCGGCCCTGCGGACGGGCCGATCTGCTGGACTCGGCGCCAAGTCTCGGCCGACCGATCGAAGTTTTGGATCGATTCGTAAATCATCGCCATTTCCGCCAGCACTTCGGCATTTTTCGGGTCGCGTTGCGAAGCGTCCTGTAACCGCGCGAGCGCGCTCACCGTGTCGCCACTTTCCCGGGCCGCTTCGGCTTGCTTCCGCAATCGATCCGCCACAGAGATTGTCGATGTTGCCGGAGTGAGCGCAGCCGTCGGAGACGCCACCGCCAATGCAACCGGCGGCGCAGAAGGCGCAGCGGACGGAAGCGGAGCCGGCACTACACGCGGAGGGGCGAATGCTATTTGTGCCGGACGCGTTCGGCCGATGTAATGGACGCCGACTGCGAAAAATTCCGCGACCGCAAAAAGAACGACGAGAATAAGGCCGACGTTGAAGCTCTTATCGGATCGGAGCGAAGATGTAAGGGTGAGAATTCGCATGGACGGCAATGGCAGTTCTGTAAACGCGCTTTCGCAGCGTTGTCAACAGCGTTGACCTAAGGCGTGGTCGGACGTCAGGTCGCGAAATCTCTCGGATTTCAGAGTCAATGCGCACAGCTTGGAAATTGGATCGTAGGCTCGCCAACGTTTTCCAAAGCAGGAAGTTAGATTATCACTCAACGTCCAGAGCGCGGACAGCAGGCGGGTTTCATGGCGCCCGTTTCGTCCACTGAAAAATTCCTGGGGGCGTGCGCTGCCCGGTCTCTCAGCGCGAGATGTCGGTCTGGCTAAGCAGTTGAAACCCGGCGCCTGTCAAAACCGAAATGGCGCACTCATTATCGTCCACGTGGAGAGCGAGCGCGGCCTGGCCACGCGGTCGCATAAGCAGGGGATAAGTGAAGTGCACGTTCACTTCCGCCATGAAAAGCGCGGCCAAAAGTTTGGCCAAGTCGGTGGCAACCTCGCGCATCTCGACCACCAAGACCTCACACATTCCAAAGGCGATATTGTTTTGTCGAAACAATTTTTCCACGCCCGCCGGATCGCTCACGACCACTCGAGCAATCGCTGAGTCGGTCGACTCCGAAACGCTCATGGCGACAACGTCACAGCTATGTGCGTTTAGTAATTTCACGACATCGAGCATGGCGCCGACTTTGTTCGCCAGAAAAACAGAGAATTGTTTCACCAGCGGCCCGTCGCGCTTCGAGGTCGTCTTTGGTAAATCGAGTGGCATAGATAGAAGCGGATCGGCCCCGAATGCTTTCGGGGGGCGACGCTAAATCCACCGTGAGTATCTCATCGCCGATCTTTTATTGGCAAGTCCGAAGCAGTTGTAGCGGCGTTTGTGTCAAACGCCGAATTAGATAAACAGGCGCTTGGCACAAGCGCCTCTACACCATAATCATTGCACAGCATGGAGCCCGAAAACGAATTGATCGCACAGCGCCGTCAAAAACTCGAGGCGCTTCGTGCCCGCGGGGTGGAACCTTTTGGTCGGGCCTTCGAAACATCGGGCTCGATCGCAGACGTCCGGGAGAAATTCAAGGAAGGCGAATCGCTCCGCGCCGCCGGCCGAATCACCGCGCATCGCGACATGGGCAAGAGTCACTTTGTCGATCTTCGAGACGCGACGGGTCGCATTCAGGCCTACTTCCACGAGAAAGAAATTGGCGCAGCGGCGATGGAGATTTTCAATTTACTCGATCTCGGCGATTTCATCGGTGTTGAAGGCGAATGTTTTTTGACGAAAACGGGCGAGCCGACGCTGAAAGCGCGCAAATTCGAAGTGCTGGCCAAGGCACTCCGGCCGCCGCCCGAAAAATGGCATGGTCTGCAGGATGTCGAAGCGCGCCATCGACAGCGTTATGTCGATCTTGTCGCGAACGAGCAATCGCGGGAGACGTTTCAAAAACGCATCGCGATGGTGCGCGAAATCCGCCGGTTTCTCGAAGATCGCGGTTTTGTCGAAGTGGAGACGCCGATTTTGCAAACGGTGGCCGGCGGCGCAGCCGCTGCGCCATTCAGCACTCGCCACAAAGCACTCGGGCTTGATCTTTATCTGCGGATCGCGCCGGAGCTCTATTTGAAACGCCTTTTGGTTGGCGGATTCACCAAGGTGTTCGAACTGAACCGGAATTTCCGGAACGAAGGCATTTCGCGGAAGCACAATCCGGAATTCACCATGCTGGAAGTTTACTGGGCCTACGCCGATTTCGAGAAAATGGCGAACCTAATCGAGGAACTGATCTGCCACCTCGCTGAAAAGGTTTGCGGGTCAGTCGCAATCGACCATCGCGATGCCGACGGAAAAGTGATAAGGACGATCAATCTGAAGCGGCCGTGGCGGCGGGCACGCTATGTCGATCTTATCCGTGAAGTCGCGGGCAAGGATTGGTTCGAGATTTCCAGCGAGAAACGGCGCGCGCGCGCGAGCGGCGAGTTGAAGCTCGAAATCCTGCCGCAGCTGGCCGATTTCGAAGTGACTCAGCACGTGTTCGAAAAATTGGTGGAAGAAAAAACGTTCGATCCGTTGTTCGTCACCCATTGCCCAAAAGAATTAGTGCCGTTGGCGAAACAGAATTCGGCCGATCCATCATTGGTCGATGTTTATGAGCTGATCATTAACGGTGTGGAGATGTCTCCGGGCTACACCGAACTCAATGATCCCGATGTG
>JALYKJ010000321.1 GCA_030774845.1 Verrucomicrobiota bacterium | reverse complement strand
CGCTGGCCGTCCATCCTTAAAGGGAAAGGAAACAAGGGAACTGATTATGAAATTGATCATGACCATCTTGGCGAGTTGTCTTCTGCTGTCGGTCTACGCAATGGCGCAGCCACACGGAAAGGGAATCGGATTCGGTCCAAACAATGATCCGGCGAGAGTCACACCGAAACCGACACCGCCCGGACACCATTACGGTTGGCAAAAAGGAAAACACAACCCGCATCGGATGTAGCGCCAGCTACATTCCGCGGTTTGTAGAACAAGAAACGAACGGGTAAAGCGCCGTCAGGCCGCTTTCTTCTTCGTCTTTTTCTCGACGATAATGCCGGGAAATTGCACGACTTCCGCAGTTGCGGCGCCGTTCCCGTTTTGGCCAAGCGTAGACTCGTAAGCCAGCTTCCCGTTGGCAATCTCGGTTAGCGCGATGTCGGCATGCCCAAGCCCGGGCGCATATTCAACCAGGGGCCGATGACCGAGGCAGAGCTGCCGCACGCGGCGCGACACCATGTTCACCAGGATTTGCTGATTAGTAATTACTTCGGCCGCAGCTTTAACGAGTTCGGGTTTCATAATTGGATATGCGAGAATCACGGGGGCGAAGGATTAACTCCCGAACCGGAGTGGAATCTGTTCACGTCCCGGGAAATCGCCGCAGAGAAACTTGTTCCAGTATCGCTCATAATTGCGATAAAACAACATGAATCCGGCTCGAGGTAGAACTACTCTTTTCTGACTTCCTAATTCTTCCTTCTTGATTCTTAATTCCGTATGGTTTCGGGAACGGACATTACCGTCTGGATCATCTCCGCCGTCATCGCCGTCGGCGTCGGTTGGAGCCGTTACGCCAAATACAAAACGCGCGACAAACTGGTGCGCGACCTCGCCGCCATGGATCCGGAACGTCGCGAACAAATTCTGAGCCGTTTGCAACCGGACCTGCAAATAGAGATCCGTCAGGAACTGATGAAGCGCTTTCGTTTGAAAACCGACATCTGACTCGTGACCTCCAACGCGATTTTTGAAATGACTGTCCCGGTCCTGTCGACCGACATCGACGAGCAAAACCACGTCAACAACGCCGTTTACTTGCGCTGGATCCAGGATGTTGCCACTGCGCATTGGAAATCGCTCGCGAGCGCGCAATCGCAGGCCGCGATTGGCTGGATCGTGTTACGGCACGAGATCGATTACAAAATGCCCGCGTCTCTCGGCGATGAGATCCTGCTCCGGACGTGGGTCGGTAAAGCGAGCCGCCTCAAATTCGAACGCTTCACCGAAATCCGCCGCAAGTCCGCCATTTGGACGGACTCGTCCGGTGGCGAGATCGATCCGCCACAGGACGGATTCGCCGTGGCGAACATGCAACTGCTTTCTCAAGCCCGCACGCTCTGGGTGCCGATTGACGTTCGAACCGGCAAGCCTACCCGCGTCGCTACCGAACTGCGCGCTCAATTCTCAACCTGAGCCGATTCGCGATTTTCTTTCAGCCTTCGCCCATGCCAGAACCGGTGCACTCGCACCATGATCGCCATCAAAAAATAAACCCACCCGCACCACGCGATTTGTTCTATCGGCAAAGTAAAAGAAAACAGCAGCGAGACGAGCCCCAAGCTCACCGGAATACTCCAGCCGGTCAGTTCGCCGCGCGTCATCAAACGTTCCCGCGCATTCAATCGCAACGGCTCGCGCAATTGCCAGGCGCGCAGATACAGGAGCAAGATTTCGGCGGAAATAGCAATTAGCCCGAGCGCGTAGACGGCAAAGATCGTTCGCGCCTGCGCTTCGGTCGTGTGCAGTGAGAACGGCTGACCGACCTGGCCATTGGTCAGAAAGTTCCACATCGCCCCGAAGATTGCTTTCAACGGGTAGATAAAGATCAGGATCGTCACGATCAGCGCCCAGCTGATCAAAATCGAGACGCCGTCTTCGAGGCCGTAACGCCGGCTCCACAACCAATGGCCCCGCCAATAGATGCCCAGCACCGCGATGCAGCAGACAAACGTCGGCACATTCTTGAAAGCGGCCAGAAGCGCCTGGATATTATCGGGGATCTGTTGCGCGGCGATCACCAGCATCGAGATCGCGAACGCGAACGCCGCGTCGATGAATGTTTCCAGCCGCGTCATCTGGATTCCCCGCAACCGAAACCCGCGTAACCGCGGCAACACGTCCAGATCGGCCGGCAGCACCGACCTGATTTCCTCATCCCGCTCGTTCATCAAGCGGCGATTCTATTCTGACCAACGACCAATAACGAATAACTAATAACCGCTTTGGCCGCTATGCGGCCAAAGCTTTCCATTCTTCCGCCGTCAATTTCAACTTCGCAGCGGCGACGTTGTCTTCGAGATGCTGAATGTTCGACGTGCCGGGAATCGGCAACATCACCGGCGAACGTTGCAGCAACCAAGCCAATGCCACCTGATAAACACTGACGCCGTGTGCCTTGGCCACTGCATCAAGTGCCGCTGACTTCACACCACGACCGCCGCCGACCGGAAACCATGGCAGGAAGCCGAGATTTTCTTTCTCGCAGTAATCGATCACTTTCTCCCACTTGCGGTCCGCGATGTTGTAGCGGTTCTGCACACTCACGATCGGAAGAACTTTGCGCGCCCGCTCAATTTCCGCCGTCGACACTTCCGATAATCCAACGTGGCGAATTTTTCCCGCGCTTTGCATTTCCTTGAGCGCGCCGAGCGATTCTTCCATCGGCACTTTCGGATCGATCCGGTGCAATTGATACAAATCGATCCGGTCCCGTTGCAGCCGCTTCAGACTCTTCTCGACAGCTTGTTTGAGATATTCGGGGTGACCGTTCGGCACCCACTGACCGGGCCCTGGCCGGGTGCTACCGCCTTTCGTCGCGATGACGAGCCCCTTCGGATAAGGATGCAGCGCTTCGGCGATGAGCAGCTCGTCCGTTTCCGGTCCGTAGGCGTCGGCGGTATCGATCAAGTTCACACCGAGCTCGACCGCGCGCTTCAAAACTTTGAGCGCGTTCGCGCGATCAGGCGGCCAGCCCCACACGCCTTCGCCCGTGAGACGCATCGCGCCGAAGCCGAGCCGATTGACTTCGAGATCGCCTCCGATCTTGAAAACCGGGTTCGTCGCCGTCCCTGGCGCAATTAATGCCAGTCCGGCTCGGACTGTCGATCCTAGAATCTTACCGCCCGCCAAAATCGTTGCTCCTGCCGCCGCACTGAGCCCAACAAATCTTCGTCGTGTAATCATATTGTCCATTCACGATCGCTTTAGCGATCAGTTATCGGTTATTTGTTAATTGTTCTACGCTCTCCGCCGACTGTCTAGTGACCTCTGTCGTTTGTTCCCAAAACCAATAACCCATAACTACTAACTGCGCGGCTCACGCGCTACCGCGCGTTCGCGCGCACAGTCGGGCTGTAAAAATTCGACGGCCGCAGGACCAGCCGATCCGATTCCCACGCGGCCGTGAAAATGTAAACCTGACCCGGTTTTATTGTCAGCTTGATCGATGTCGGTCGGCGCGACTCCGTATTTGGCAGCACGAGCGCGGTCAACACATGTCGCCCGGCTGCGAGCACGCCGCCATAATGTTGGTTCCGCGGAATGTCCGCGGCCCGTTTCCCGTCGATCGACAATCGAATGGACAGATCAGTTCCAAAATTCAGGGCGCGTTGCACAATCACCCGGCCAACTTTTCCGCTGAGAGTTGGAGTGGGCGTCGGCCTCGGCTTACCGAAAAGTCTCGGAAACGCCTGCGCGTCATTGGGAGCAACAAAGATTGCGCCCACTGACGTTAGAAAGAAAAGGAGCCAGAACCGCATCAACTGCCAACAATGCCTGTCCTGTCTCAACCACTCAACACTGAACCTCTTGTTTTCAGGTTTCCGCTTTGAAACTCGGTCGTTGCCCAACTCCCTCGCTGGTGCCCTCATCCCCTTGTCACTTGTCACGCCGTAGTCCCGCGACTGCGGGACGAAGGCGGATTCGGCACGCTCACTGCTGTCTTTAGACACTGCCATGAGAACGCCAGCCCTCCGGATTTTGGCGGTAGACAACGAGCCGTCCGTCACATTTTCGCTGCGCTACATCTTCACCGGGTCGCGCTACGAATTCAGCGCCGTCGAAAACGGTGATGCCGCCCTCGCCCGACTCGATTCCGGCTCGGAGCGCTACGACATCATCATTGTCGATCAAAAAATGCCACACATGACCGGCGTGGAACTGGTCGAAGAAATGCGAAAGCGCGGCATCACCAGCAAGGTCATGGTCGTGTCGGCGCACCTGTCTTCGGAAGTCCGCGCCGCCTACGAACGCATGGACGTGCACGTCATGTTGCCGAAACCGTTCGATGTCGGCGAACTGCGCTCCGCCGTCGAGCAACTCGCCGCCTGATTGCGCAGCGGTCGGTTATCAGTTATTGGTTATCAGTTCTGTTTCTGACCGCTAATTTCTGATTTCCGCTCCCTTTCCTACTTCTTCCTTCTTACTTCTCACTTTCCCTTAAGTGTCGCCATATCAATCACGAACCGGTATTTCACGTCGCTCTTTAGCATCCGCTCGTAAGCTTCGTTGATTTTGTCGATCGCGATCAATTCGATGTCCGACGTGATCCCGTGCTCGGCGCAGAAATCGAGCATCTCCTGCGTCTCTCCGAGTCCGCCGATCAATGATCCAGCCAGACTGCGCCGGTAGAAAATCAATGGGAACGCGGCCACCGCCAGCGGCTCAGGCGGAAGGCCCACCTGCGTCAGCGTTCCGTCGCGCTTTAAAAGTTCCAGATACGCATTCAAATCGTGCTTCGCCGATACGGTATCAATAATGAAATCCAAACTCTTCGCGCGCTGCTTCATCGCGTCATCGTCGCGCGACAGCACCACGTCGTGCGCGCCGAGCCGCTTCGCGTCCGCGGTTTTGCCCGGTGAAGTAGTAAACAGCGTCACCTCGGCGCCGAACGCGTTCGCAATTTTGACTGCCATGTGTCCGAGCCCGCCGAGCCCAACCACGCCCACCTTTTTTCCCTTGGTCACCTTCCAATGTCGAAGCGGCGAGTAGGTTGTGATCCCAGCGCACAACAACGGAGCGGCCGCGGCCAGGTCCAGCTTGTCCGATATCCGCAGCACAAAATCTTGATCGACCACGATGCTGGCGGAATAGCCGCCGTAGGTGACACCGCCAGTATGTTTATCCTCGCTGTTGTAGGTGAGCACCTTGTCGTCGCAGAACTGCTCCAAATTTTCTTCGCAGCTTGGACAGGTCCGGCACGTGTCCACCAGGCAACCGACTCCGGCCAGATCGCCCTCTTTGAACTTCTTCACCTCGCGCCCGACTTTGACCACGCGTCCGACGATCTCGTGACCGGGCACGCATGGGTAAATCGTGTTGCCCAGTTCGTTTCGGACAAAATGGATGTCGGTGTGACAGATCCCACAGAAAAGGATGTCGATCTGCACATCCCTCGGCGTTGGATCACGCCGGTCGAATGAGAATGGCTTCAGGGGCTGGTCGGCCCCGTGGGTGGCGTAACCTTTGGTCGCAAACATAGGCCCTATCTCGTCCGCTCATGAAGGCAGAATGTCAAAAATGTTCCCGCTTCAACTTTAACCTCTGATCTCCGTCCTACTTGGCTCGCCGTAGTTTAAACGTAGGCGGCCGTCCTCTGACCTCTGACCTCCGACCTCCGACCTCTGTCCCATAACCGCCTCGCAGGCGCTTTGGCACGGAAATTTCTGCATCTCGAGACATGCGCGTTTTGATCGCCGATGACCAGCGGGAGGTGGGAAGGTCGTTGGAGAAGCTGGTTCGCTCCTGCAAGCATCAAATAGTCGGAGTGGTCGGTTCGGGCTTGGAAGCCATTCAAGCTTACACCCGGCTGCATCCCGATGTCGTCTTAATGGACTACCTGATGCCGAGACTGAACGGCGCCACCGCCTGCCGCAACATTCTGGCCAAAGATCCCGCCGCGCGCATCATTCTCGTTACCGCCTGGTCGTCCCCGGACGAGGCCAGCGACTCGGGCGCGATCGCCATCTTGGCAAAACCGGTCGATCTCGAACGACTCAACGCCACGCTCCAAGCCGCCGCCCAAATGTCGCCAGGGCCGTCGCCCCCGGAAATGCCGATTCCCGAGGTCTGTTTTCAGCAGGATTCAATCGATTACTTTCAGCCCGTTCCTCAGCCCTTGTCAGTCGTTCCGCCTTCTTTAGAAATGAGTTTTCATGTCGATGCTCCGCAGAATCATCTCCAACAAAGCGGGGAAGCGTGTGCGTTGGACGAGGAAAAGATTTCCGGAGGGCGTCGCAGCGGTCGGCGTCACGCTCAACGCGCCCGCGTTCATTGAATGGAGCGAGCGGGATGAGCGACATGGCCGGTAACGCCGCGAGGTAGCGGTCGAGCGGAGCGGGAGCTGCCGAGATACAAGCACCGATTTTTTGAGATAATCTTCCTCTTCTCTTCCGCGTTTCCGCTTTTCAGCTTTTCAGCTTTTGCTTCAAGCTCCTCCGACCTCTGACCTCGGTCCCTCTTCGCCAACGGACGACGTCGCCGTGACGACCCTTTCCCACCTCTCAACTTCTTCTGTTAATCTCCCGCTTTCCGTATTCCGCGACTAATCTCGGCCGATTAGAACCTTCGCGTGATTTCCTCGTAGGACATAATCACGTCGTCGGCATCGAACCGCACCCGAGTTGACGTAGAGAAGTGATAAAGTCTGCGTCCGGTCCGCAACTCCTTCACGGTGAAGTAAACCGTCCGGTCTCGGATTTCGAATTGGAGCGTCATTCCCATTTTACGAAATTGATTATCAAGATTCTTGACCCAATCTTTAAAGCGCTCCGCGGTAAAGTTTCCCATGTCGCAAACCAGCAGCTTGCGCACAAGATCATTTACAACTTCCCGCTGACCCTTGGTGAGAGAATGCATTGCAGCCATGGGCGCATTTTGAGCAGAATCGATGCCCCCATCTTCTTCAGCGTTTCAGCTTTTCAGTATTTGCTTCAAGCTCCCCCGACCTCTGACCTCCTCGGCTCGCCGTAGTCTCAACGTAGGCGGCTGTCCTCTGCTTGCCTTGCCGTAGTCCCGCGACTGCGGGACGAACGCAGCTGATCTGGGCTCGTCACTTGTCACACGTCACTCGTTACTTCCCTTGATTTCCTCCGTGCCGCTTCGCGCGCTTCTTTTCGCCTTCCCAACGAAGCAATAACAAATAACAATTAATCGCGCCGCAGGCGCTCCCATTACCCATTAACCGACCTGTCACGCCGGAGATTTAGTAAAGGCGGATAACAGCGCGCGGTCGCGCGCGTTTTCTACTTTCTTATTATCCCATCCCGAGGGAGTCGAGCGTCGGCTCGTCGATCACCGCCGTCACGGTGAGTCCTTGATCAGCCTGGTAGGCAGTGAGCGCCTGCCGGGTCAACGGCCCGAGCAATCCATCCACCTCACCCTGGTAGTAGCCCATCTGCTGCAGCTCGGCTTGCACGTCTGCGATCACCTGGTCCGGCGGCTCCGCACGGTGACCCACATAGATCGGGGCATCGTAGGCATAATACTCGGCCGAAGGATCGTAGCCCCACGCCGGATACCAGTAGCCGTTGTTCCAGTAATAGTAACCGCCACCGATCAGCTCCACCCGCTGGTAACGCGACCGGTACCAACCCTGATCGTGCCGTTCCGGATGATACGAGCGGAATACTTCGTATTGCGGACCCTGCCACTGCTCGCTTCCTTGGATCCGATAGCTTTGGTTGAACGTCACCGCCGGAGCCTGCTGCGGCTTTGGCTGGGCATGAAAATTCGTGTGCTGCGCCTTGATCTGCTGCACCTGCTGAGGAGCGGGCTTCTTCGCCGCGGCCGCCGTATTAGCCTGCCGGTTCGGCTGGCTCGCTGGCGAAACTGATGGAGCTGCACTTGCCGATGCCGCCGCCGGAGTAGCACTCACCGGAGCCGCCGCCGTCGCTGCCGGAGTAGCGGATGTTTTCGCCGCCGCGGCGCGCCCCTTCATCCCTTTCCTCGGCTGCTCCGCCTGCTGCTCCTTCGCGCCGGGCGTCGCACTGGCCGCCGGTTGACCGGAAACATCCGTTCCCGGGGCGGTCGCAGAGTCCTGGCTCGCTCGAGTTTTTCGGCCCTTTCCTGCACCGGGCTCATTCGTAGCTCCGGGCTCATTCGTAG
>JALYKJ010000320.1 GCA_030774845.1 Verrucomicrobiota bacterium | reverse complement strand
GATTAGGAATTGTCCTTAATTAAGCCTCCGTTTTTTCCGGCGCCCGACTACCGGGGCGCCTTTTGAATTATGGCCAAACAAAAAAAGAAGAAAATTTCTCGGAAAGCTGCTCCCCGCAAAGCGAAGCCGGCCCGCAAGGTGTCTGCTAAAAAAGCCCGCGCCAGCGCGCGCCCGCGCGAGACGTTGCTCGGACGCAATCATAGCGTGCGCAAGTTAAGTCCGTTCACCCGCAAGCAGAAGGAAAAGCTGCTGAACCTACGCGATGCCATGGTCGATTCCATGGCCGGCGTGGCGCAGGACACGCTGCGTTCGCGCGCTGAAGGCAGCGAAGCTTCGGCGTTTGGAATGCATCAGGCCGACGCCGGCTCCGACGCTTACGATCGCGATTTCGCGCTGAGTCTGCTTTCACAAGAACAGGACGCACTTTACGAGATCGATCAGGCGCTGAAACGCATCGAGGTCGGCACTTACGGAATTTGCGAGATGTCGGGTAAACCGATCCCGCACGCGCGGCTGGAAGCGATCCCGTTCGCGCGGTTCACCGTCGAATGCCAATCGCAGCTCGAGAAACAGAATAAGGCATCGCGGGTTCGGCAATCCGTGACTTCGCTTTTTGGTTTGACTGACGACGAAGGCGGCGACGGCGAGGAAGAAGAAGCCGCGCCGGCGGCCGAATCCAAGGAATAGCGGCGATGGCGCAGGAAATTATCATTCTCGAATGCACCGAAGCGAAAGCGCTCGGCAAACCAGTCTCGCGTTACATGTCTTTTCGAAACAAGAAGAGTCCGCGCACGCCGAACCGGCTCGAGAAAAAGAAATACAATCCGTTTTTGCGGAAGCACACGCTTCATCGCGAAACCAAATAACTGTCGATGCAACCCAAGACCGCCAAACGGCGTTCCGCTTTTCGCCGCGCCAATCGCGCCATGCCACGACGTCGGATCGACATCTCCATCGAAGCGATCGATTACAAGAATCCCGATCTCCTGAAAAAATTCGTGACTGAGAGCGGCAAGATCCTTCCCCGCCGCGTCACCGGGATGCCGGCGCACCTGCACCGCAAAATCACTCGCGAAATCAAGCGCAGCCGCTCAGTGCTCTTGATGAAATAAACGCTACGCCTTCCGCGTTCGTTTGCCCTGCTCGATCAGTTTCCAAAACTCGCGCGTTTTACCAAGCTGTTGATCTTCTGACACCGGCAATTTGCTGCGAAAAAGAAAATCGCGAAACGTGTTCTTGTGCAGGACGCGATGGATCGTGATCCCTTCGGGCCTTTGTTCGAAGTAGATCCGATAATCTCTGGCGCGGTAGCGATATAATTTCTTTCCTTCGCGCTCGATCACGCCGAAATGCTTGGCATCGAGATGATCGAGGTCTTCGGGCAAAATTTGGAATTGATCGAGCAGATTGAGCTGCATTTTCTTCGGCAGCGCCGACATCTCGGCCGCGCTTAGCTCGTTAAAAATGATCTGAAACATAGGAACCCGTGATTCGTAAATCGTTACATCGTTAAATCGTAAGCGCAGCGAGCGCGACAAACAAGGAGCGGCGGCCTCTCCGCCAATCGGACGGATTCGTCCCGTGGCGAACAAGCCATGTTCCCTTCACGCTCGACCCTCACCTCCATCCTCTCCCTGGCCAGGGAGAGGAAGTCGCGAAGCGGCAGGTGAGGGTTGTTTCAAACAAACACACGCCGGACGCGCTGGCCAATCCGGGTCGTTATTTCCCAAGTGATCGTGCCGGCTTTCTCAGCCAATTCTCCGCACGGAATTTCTTCGGCGCTTTGTTTGCCCATCAAGACCACTTCGTCACCCACCTGCACATTGTCGATCTTGCTCACGTCGATCATCATTAAGTCCATCGTCACGCGTCCAAGCAACGGGCAACGTCGGCCGCGAACCAAGACCTCGGCCTCACGGTTCGACAGATGCCGCGGATAACCGTCAGCATAACCGCATGTGACTGTCGCAACGCGCATCATGCGCGGCGTGATGAATGTGCGTCCGTAACTGATCGAGCTCCCCTTTGGCATGTCGCGGATCAAACCGATCCAGGTTTTCCAGGTCATCGTCGGTTTGAGAAGCTTTTGAAATTCCGGCAATGGCGAAATTCCGTAAAGAATAATGCCCGCGCGCACGATCTCGTACGGTGTTTCGTTGAAGGCGAGTGTTCCGGCGCTTTGCAGGACGTGCGCTTTGTAATTGCCGGGAACCGCGGCCCGCAGTTGCTCAACGACTTTACGGAATCGAACCAGTTCATCGCGCGTGTATTCGGCGTCCGCGTCCGAGACCGGCATATGCGTCGAAATGCTGTGGATGTCGATCTTTGCCAACGCCGCGACGCGTTTGAAAATTTCGATAGCTTCGCTTTCGACCGCGCCCATTCGTCCCATTCCGGTATCGATTTTGAAATTGATCGAAGTCCGTCCGATCCGAGCAAACGCTTCTGTTTCTTCGAAAGTGGAAACCGTGGGAATAAATCCGCGCTCGACGATTTCCGATCTTTCATCAGGAATTGCAGGACCGAGAATCATGATTGGATGAGTCAGCGATTCGCGGAGCGCGAGGGCCTCTTCTAAATTAGCGACGCCAAAAAGCTGCGCATCATCGGCCAGCGTTTCGGCGACGCCAAGTAATCCGTGACCGTAAGCGTTCGCTTTCACCACGGCTAGCATCTCGGCCAAACCGATTCGCTCGCGCACAACCTTCGCGTTGTGACGCAACGCGCCACGATCAATCTCAACCCAGCAACGATAATTTTGCGTCATCTTTTCGGAACGGTGATGTGCGGCTCGCGCAAATAAATTGGCTCGAGCGGCGGCTGCGCGAAACTTCGATGCGAATCCAGAGCGAGCCTGGCCAGGATTTTGGCTGATGGATAACGAATCACGACGCGCGCGAACTGCGGAAGCCTCTCGCAGGCAAAGATCGACATCTTGCGGTCGAGTTTATCTAATTTTTCGCGCAGTTCAGCTTCCGACATCAGCGTTGGGCCATCAGCCAGATTATTGTCGTGCACGCGCGTGAAGAAAAATGTCTGACAGCGCGCGTCACCGATTACGCAATATTCCGCAGAGTCGCACTCGATCGCACAGATCGATGGAAACCCAATCAGCCGCGCGCGTGACGCCGCTTGCAATCCGATCGCCGCAGAGATCGCGATCCGAGTCCCAGCATAAGATCCAGGACCAAGTCCGACGATGATGGCGTCCGGTTTTCCAACTTGCTTCTGCGCTTCAGCCAAGCATTCGAAAAACTGGCCTGAATTCTTTCGGTCATTTTGCCAATCACGAAAAAAATCGAAATCGCCGTCGTTGAGCAAAGCGAGGCCCCCGCGGGCACTGGAAAGTTCGAGCGCGAGAATTTTCATTTCGCCGTGATGGCGCGCTGCGTTTCAGCTTTCACTTCGAACGAAATCCAACGTGCAGTTTCAGGAATCAAACCCGGAAATCGATCGGCCCACTCGATCACCGAGACGCCGTCGCCGAAAAAATAATCATCGAGGCCGAGCCGTTCGGCTGATCGTCGATCCTCGACGCGAAAAAAATCAAGATGATAAATTGGCAAACGTCCGCCGGAATATTCGTGAATAAGAGTAAATGTGGGACTGGTCGCTGCGGTTGCCGCGCTTAAGCCAGCCGCGAGACCTTTGACGAACTGCGTTTTGCCGCTCCCGAGGCCGCCGGTAAGGGCAATCACGTCGCCCGGCTTAATTTTTTCCGCGAACCGACGGCCAAAGGCTTCCGTTTCGTCTGGGCTATTTGAAATGAACGTAGCCACCGGGCAATTTTCGATTTTGGATTTTAGATTTTGGATTGAGAGATCCAATCCGGGTCAGTTCCAGCGTGGGAAATTTTTGCCGCCAGCTTTTCTGCAGACGCTCGCGATCACGCGGTGAGATTGCGAACAGCAGTTCGTAATCTTCACCGTCGGAAATCGCGTTGTCGATCTTCGCGCCGCGCGCGAGCGGCAATCTTTCCACATCGATCCTGAAACCGAGCTTGCTCGCCGTGGCAAGTCGCGGAAGATCGGCCCCGAGGCCGTCACTTAAATCCATCATCGCGTGGATCCGGAAATTTTTCGTCAACCAGCGCGACTCATTAATACGCGGCATGAAGCGCAGATGTTTTCCGCGCAACGATGCGCCCAGCCGACCAGTTACGAACAGATCGTCGCCGTTCTTTCCACCGGCGCGCGAGATCCACCGATCTTTTTCGACGAAGCCGGAAACGCTGACCGAAATGACGCTCGGCCCGCGCGTCGCGCCCGTTTCGCCGCCAACGATGCTGACATCAAAGCGCACAGCAGCGCGGCGCAAACCGCGATAAAGTTTTTTGACCCAGAATGTCGATCTTGTGGCCGGCACGATCAGCGTGATGAGAGCGAACTGCGGAACGGCAGAGACAGCAGCGAAATCGCTCAGCGCCCGCATCATCGCTTTCCAGCCGATGCGAACTGGATCGGTCGCCGGCGCGAAATGAATTTTCTCAACCACGCAATCGGTTTTCAGGACGAGCAGCTTCGACTGTCCTGAAAACTCAACCACAGCGCAGTCATCGCCCGCGGCGGCAATAACCTGTCGCCGAACCGGCAATTCGCGCAGCAACAACGCGATTAGCGCATCTTCGCCAACCTCGCCCAGGCGAGTCCGTCCGCTGGCGGACCGGCGAGGTTTCATTGCTGAACCAGTTCGGGAAAGGCGAGAAAGATTAGCTGAACGGAATTGAAAAGAGAATGCATGGCCATGGAAACCAGAATCGACCCGCTCCACTCGTAGGCAAGCGTCAAGCAACTGGCCAGAACGAAGAGCGGCGCGGCAGATGGCAAATGGGTGTGCGCGGCGGCAAAGAGCACCGAGTTGAAGACCAGACCAACGGCGATGCCGAAATAGCGTCGCACGACACCGTAGATGAAAAAGCGAAAGATGAACTCTTCGGCAATCGGCGCGACGACCACAGCCAGAACGATGATCATGACCCGCTGCTCAATCGTGCGCGAGCTGTTGAAAAGATCGACAATCTCCTGTCTGCTCGAACCGCCGCCGAACGCGTTTTGCGTCACCATTTCTGTCACGAGAATCAACGGCGTAGCGGCAAGTAGCAGGACAACAGCGGTGCTGAGAGCGCGCTTAAGGGTGGTTCTGGAAAATCCGGCTGAGGATTCGACGTCTATTCCGCGAAGCTTCAAGAAAGCGGCGACAACGAACACGATGAATAAGGCGATGAGAAAATTCGCAACCAGATCGCGGTTGGCCAGCTGAACCGGCGAGCGCCCCACGGAAGCGATCACATTCATCAGGACCAGGAAAATCAGGCCCACAGCCAAAAATGCCTCCGGTAATCCGAACGTCTTTCTCGGCGCAACGTCGATGTCCCCACCCACCCTCGCGCGACGAGCGGTGATTTGCCGGACGAGCGTGAGATAAACGAACGCGCCCGCGAGAAGAATCAACGAGCCAAGAAGCGTCCAGAGCGCGCTACTAAAAGCACCAGCTAACATCTCTTTTCTGCGCGGCTACGGTGCGTAGAAACTCGGCAGAAAATACGCGCGCCCGCTCTCGAGTTGTGGCACGAGCTGTTTCGGAAGCTGAAGCTCGATCTTCGACTGACCAGCTTGGCCGAAAGCGCGGAAAAATCGGGCGAGACTAAACGGCGGCCCGTACTTCACCACTGTCGCCTGGGGCGCGTTGCCGAGCTGTTTGGCTTTTGCGAACGCGTCCTCGATCTGACCGAGCCCGTCAATGAGCTTGTCGTTCAGCGCTTCTTTGCCAGAAAGGATTCGGCCGTCCGCGATGTTATTGCGCAGCATGTCGGCCGGCAGACTGCGTTCCTTGGCCACGATGCCGAGAAATTTGTCGTAGGTTTGCATGACGAAACTCTGGATCAACTCGCGCTCCTCCGGAGTCATCGGGCGCGCGCCGTTTAAAATGTCTTTGAACTTGCCGCTTTTGAAAACGACGGAGGCTAGTCCGATTTTGTTGAACAACTGCTCGTAATTCAGCGTTTGAATGATGACACCGATGCTGCCGGTGATCGTGGTGTCATTGGCCATCAAGAATTTTCCGCCGCAGGCGATGTAATAACCTCCGGACGCCGCCAGCGAATCCATGTAGATCACCACCGGCTTGCGGGCGCGCGCTTTGGTAACGGCGTTGTAAATTTGATCGGCCGCCGTGACTTCGCCGCCGGGAGAATCGATTTCGAGCACAATGGCTTTGACCCGGTTGTCATCGCGCGCTTGCTGCAAGGCCAGACGCATATCTTCGACCATCGAATCGCTGACGTTTCCTGGAATGGAAGAGCTGATCAGACCGCGCATCGTGATCAGCGCGATGCGGTCGGAAACGTTGTGTGGGCCGCGTTCAATGACAATCTCCCGGAAGCGCGGCACCGGCTCTTCGACGTGCACAGCCGCCGCCGCGAACCCCCGGAACGCTGCCATGGCCAGCAGGAAATTGACGAATACGCTGGCACAAAGCGCCACGAACAAGAAAATACTCAGACAGCCAAGTTTACGATCAGCCATGATTTCCCGGTTGAAACTGCCGGAGAACGAGGGCCCACACAAGCGCTTTTCACGCCCACGACATTGCCCGGCAAATATACCGTTCGGACTTGAATTCCCGACGCACCAGCGCCGTCTCAATTGGCGTGGAAGCTGCTCGGGTATGAGAGACTTTATGAATAATAGCGGGCATCTGGCGGTGAGCGAGACGACTGCCCGTCGCGTCAAAAAAACGAAGGCGCACAAACGTTCGCGCAATCGCGGCCGAAATGGCAAGACCGCTCAGTCCAGCGGCGAATTAGGAACCACGATGGCAGCCGCAGGCACGCTCACGCGTACAAAAGCGCTTTTGCTCGCTGCCTTGCGGGTTTGGGAGCTTAAGCACCGTATCCGCGAATAACGGCGTAAAATGGAGCCGGGCCGCCTTCGGCCCGCAGCAAACGGCCTGAGGGCAGGCCATCTCCAAAGTTCGCGCCTAACTCTTCGGCTCGACCTTCACGTAAATCTCACGAGGCGCAGTCGGAAAATATTTCAGGAGCGCGGGACAAAGCCAGCCTTCCATCTTAAACTCGTCGCTGTAATACCAATTGCCGCCCGACTCTTCACAGCGCCATTGCAGCTTCAGATCGGCGCCAGGAAAAGGTGACGCGCTGAAAATGGCGCGAAATCCTTTCTCAGCGTTCGGAATGTCGGCCACGGCTTTGTCTATCATGGTGTCGATCCCGGCAATGAACGGCTCGCGTGACAAACCGACCTCCGGATCATCGAACACCCACGTGCCTTGATATTTGTAAGGCGCGATAACCAGGAGCACGTTCATCGCGCCAACGCTCGAGTTTTGCGCTTGCGAAAGCAAGATCGACATCTTTCCACCACAGCCGTGATTGCAGCGATGCACAGCATGATTACTTTCCCTCCGCAAATGCGCCCGTAGCTCAGCCGGATAGAGCAACGGATTTCTAATCCGTAGGTCGGGTGTTCGAGTCACCCCGGGCGCGCTTGAGAGAAACAGGATGAAAATTTTCGGCCACAGTTTGCTTGCGATCCTTGTTCTCTGCGCCTTCCCGAACAAGATCGTGGCTGGCGAATCGCTCGAACAAACCATCAATTATCTTCTCGATTATGTCGCAAAATCGGACGCGACTTTCATTCGCAATGGGCAGACGCACACTCCGCGGGAAGCGGTCAATCACATCAAAGCAAAATACGAACATTTCAAAAACGAGATCAAAACTCCGGAAGATTTCATCCGGCTGGCTGCGTCGAAAAGTTTGCTGACCGGAAAGCCTTACCTTGTGCGAGCTCCCGATGGAAAAGAGATGCGTCTCGATGTATGGTTGACCGAAGCCTTGAAACAATATCGGACTGAAAATCACCAATGACCGGCCGCGCGCGAACATGGCAGCCAGCGTGTGTGATCGCCGCTTAGGCTAGAGCACTCGGCAAACCGACGCTATCGCGACGCTGGATTTCCTCCAGCACATCTTCGCCGATGACTTCCAGCAGGCGTTTTTCACGTTCCCGCTGGCGGCGATAACGGCGCATTACCCCGACG
>JALYKJ010000319.1 GCA_030774845.1 Verrucomicrobiota bacterium | reverse complement strand
CTCGAGAATGGGATCGATCCGCGAAATATCTTGCTGCTCACGTTCACCAACAAAGCCGCGCGACAAATGCTTGATCGGGTGACGAATTTGTTGCCGATCGACGCGAGTGGAATTTGGGGCGGGACGTTTCATTCCGTCGGGAACCGGATACTGCGCCGGCATGGCAGCACGCTCGGATACAACAGCGGATTCACGATCATGGACCGCGAAGACCAGAAAGATTTGATCAACACTGTCGTCGCGAGCGCCGGCATCGATCCGAAGGAAATCCGGTTCCCAAAAGGCGATGTGCTCGCGGAGATTTTCAGCTTCGGCGTCAACACCGAAACACCGCTGGAGGAGTTGCTCGCGGGAAAGTTTCCGTATTTCCTGCCTTTGCTCGAGAAAATCACCGACGTCCAAATCCGCTACGAGAAAAAGAAGAAAGCTACCAACTCCGTCGATTTCGATGACCTACTCGAAAAGACATTGTCGATGTTGCAAAAGCACGAGGGGATCGCCTCGTTCTACCGGCAGCAATTTCAATTCATTCTCGTCGACGAGTATCAGGACACGAATAAGATCCAGGCCGATTTAATCGACCTGCTCGCGCGCGAGCATCGTAACGTCATGGTTGTGGGCGACGACGCGCAGTCGATCTACTCCTGGCGAGGCGCCAATTTCCAAAACATCCTCGAATTTCCGAAACGTTACCCGGACGCGAAGGTTTTTAAGATTGAGATGAATTACCGGAGCGTGCCGGAGGTGCTCGAAGTCGCGAACGCGGCCATCGCCGCCAACGTTGACCAATTCCAAAAAAATCTGCAGTCGACGCGCGAATCGACCGCGGTGAAACCGGCCGTTGTCGCGCTGAACGACGGCAGCGAACAAGCGCAGTTTATCGCCCAACGAATCCTCGAGCTCCGCGATGAAGATATCGATCTTAACGAGATCGCCGTTCTGTATCGGGCGCATTATCACGCACTCGAATTACAACTCGAGCTCTCGCGCCGCGGTATTCCCTATCAAATCACCAGCGGCATTCGCTTTTTCGAACAGGCGCACATAAAAGACGTGACCTCGTTCATTCGGTTCGTGGCCAACCCGCGGGACGAAGTCGCGTTCAAGCGGATGGTGAAATTGCTGCCTGGTATCGGAAATCGGACCGCGGAAAATCTTTGGAACGCCTGGGACAAATCGTTCGAAGAAGCAATGGAGCCGGCCCGCCCCCGGGCCGGAAATTCTCGCGACGAGGGCGTCGCGGCTCCAAGAACGTTTGGCGAACGTTTGCTGGCGATCAACGTGGGCGCGAAATCGAAAAAACATTGGACCCAGCTCGCGCACACGCTCGATGAAATCGCACCTAACGGTCAACCGAATCCGCCATCAGAAATGATCATGTCGGTGGTCGAAGCGATTTACGATGATTACGCCAAGGTGAATTTCACCAACTACGAATTGCGTCGCGAAGATTTGAGTCAGCTGGCCGCTTTCGCCCAGCAATTCAAAGATGTGAACGAATTTCTCTCGCAGCTCGCGCTCATCAGCAACGTGGATGCCGAAGCGGCGCCGAACCAGGGCGGCGACAAGGAAGCGGTCAATCTTTCCACTGTTCACCAGGCGAAAGGGCTCGAGTTTCACACCGTGTTCGTGATTTGGCTGACGGACGGGATGTTTCCAAGCAGTCGTTCGCTCGACACCCGCGAGGCGCTCGAAGAAGAGCGGCGTTTGTTTTACGTCGCCGTGACACGCGCCAAGGACGAACTCTATCTCACTTATCCGCACATGCGTTTGACCGGCGGCTACGGCGACGTTTTCCAGCGGCCATCACGATTTCTGAAAGAAATTCCGAACAAACTCGTCGAAGACTGGCAGGTCCAAAGGGCTAAGTCTTAGCCACAGATCGACACAGATTAAACACAGATAAAGAATGCTTGGAGTTGAGAGCGAGACATTGTTTCCGCATAAGGAAATCACGGAGGCAATCATTGGGGCGGCATTTGAGGTTCATGCACAACTCGGCTACGGCTTTCTTGAGCGCGTTTACCATCGAGCGCTTGAAGTCGAACTGCTCCGGCGCGGTTTCAGGGTAGAATTGGAGAAGCGAATCACCGTTCGATACAACGACGTGATTGTCGGCGAGTACGATGCCGATTTGTTGGTCGAGGATGTCGTAATTGTCGAAATCAAAACCGCGCCTCAGTACGACAAGCGAGACGAAGCACAACTGTTAAACGAACTTAAGGCGACAGGGACTAAACTCGGTCTTCTTCTCAACTTCGGACGCTCAAAAGTAGAATTCAGACGCCTTGTCTTCTGAATCTGTGTCCGTCTGTGTTTATCTGTGGCTAAAGGGAATTGATGGAACTCTCACCTGAGAAAAAAATTGCCGGGATTCTTGCGCCGCTTTTTGGGCTGCGCAGCGAAGACGATCTCGGGATCGGCGATGTCGCAGTCTTGCGCGAGTTCATCGATTGGGCTGCCGAAATTGGTTTCAAGCTCGTTCAGCTTTTGCCGATCAACGAGATGGGCGCGGACAACAGCCCCTACAACGCGATCAGCGCGATGGCGATCGAGCCGACAACATTACATCTGGCGCCGCGCTCGCCGGCAGATTTGACGCGCGAGGATTACGAGGCCGCGCTCGCCGATGTCGATCTTGCAAAACTTCGTCACGGCCCAGTGAAATATGGATGGGTCAAAAATCTAAAACGCCGTTTGGTCGAGAAAGCTTTCGTCAATTTCGCGGCCCGGGCGCCGGGAGATCGACAATTAAGTTTCCGAAGTTTTTGCGCCAAGGAATCAGCTTGGCTGACAAGCTACGCATTTTTTCGCGCGCTGATGGAGCAAAACGGCGAATCCGAAGCATGGGACAAATGGCCAAAGGAGCAGCGAAACCTCGAATTGGCGCGAGCGTGGTTGGCTCGCCAATCCTCTCAAACGCAAAAGCACTTTGCCGCCCGTGAGAATTTTTTTCGTTACGTGCAATGGATTGCGCACGAACAATGGAGAGACATCAAACGCCATGCCGAAGAGCGCGGCGTCGCGCTGATGGGCGACATTCCCTTCGGCGTCAGCTACTACAGCACCGATGTTTTTGCCCGGTCGGATGAATTTGCGCTCGACTGGTGCGGCGGCGCGCCGCCGGAAACTCATTTCAAGGATGACGCGTTCACGGTGAAATGGGGA
>JALYKJ010000318.1 GCA_030774845.1 Verrucomicrobiota bacterium | reverse complement strand
GCCGCATTTGCGGGGAAAGCGGCTTCGGCTGCGAAGGCGGCATCCATGGCCTGCTGCCATATCTTTCGCTCAACTGAGGAACTTAGCGCAGTTTTGCTAATTCGTGTAGGTCGTACCCTGAACCCTCAAAGTTACAGGTGGAACTTGATGTGATTTCTCGTAACCGAGAGTACCGTCCGCTTCGAAACTGCTAGGGCGATCAACATCGTTATCAGGATCGCCCCACTGCTCGAGTCCAAGCAAACGAATTTCCGAAACATTGTTTTCGGCCGGATTCTCGCCAGAAGCTGGAATGGAAATCGTTCGGTTGAGCACGAGCACATAAGCCGGATTTCCACTTGGGTCCTGCCTCTTCGTCACCTTTCCTGTCAGCGAAACTACATCACCATATTCTAATGAAGGTTGAGCGGCAGCTTCAGGATTTGTAAGTTCCAGCCAAGAACTCGACGTCGCATCGCTAAAAGGCTTCTCGCGCAAACGGAAGCGAGTGACATTGAGTTGTCGTTCCGGAGTTATCACCCCATCCAGCTCAGAGTCTAGCTGAGCTTCCTGCGGCCAATCTTCCATCTCTTTCGGATTCGAAGTGAGTTCGGCATGAACCTTCAAAGGCAGAGAAATCGGTTCGCCCTTTACGTTCTCCGTAGCGCCACCTCTTTCTTTATCACCCTCCACTCGAACGTTTACAGTAAACCCATCGGGAAACGCAGAGCCGTTGCCTTTATTCTCTTTTTTTGCCGCAGCACATTTCTGCGGAGCGACTTGGCGCGTGCGAACAAGAATCGCTTGTTGCACAGTTCTAAGCACATCGAGAGCCCATTTAACTTTACCGCCTTCGATTCTTAGCAGCGTCAAAGTCGATGGAGACCATTTCCCCTCCACCTCCCATAGCAGTAGTGACCCATCCGGAGACCAGCGAGCCGGAAGAATTTCTTCGTGATTCATGTGAATCATCGCACTTGAGCCGTGAATGATTCCTACGATTTGGCTGGTATGAAGATCTACGATCTTGTTCTCATCGATCTCATCGGGAATCGGATTGACCGTGTTATCGAATGCGCTGACGCCATATTCACGATTCGGCGACACACTTGATGGCGGAATTACATATCCCTGCGGTAATTTGAGTTGAGGTTGATCGGCAGCGACTAAGAATGTCCCCGCCAACAGCGCCAGGGCGAGGTAAGATAACAACTTCGGTTTCACGACCACATCTCGAGAGAGAACCCAATTATATCATTTACTCTTCTTGCCGGCTATCGAGATAAAGAACGACAAAGGCGATGCCGAGAAGGGGTTGAAGAATTCGCTGCAGAATGTTCAGGGCCAAAGCCGGATAATCGACTCCGTGGGTCTGCAAATTGGTGTTCATCTTTTGGAGAAGGGCTTGCGGATCCTGGGTGCGCATCAATTCGACGAAATAGTCGCGCAACATCGGCCACACCGGAATGACGGTGACGGCTAGTGCAAACGCGAACCAGAGCGAGACGATGAGCGCTCCGCGCCAGAGTGGCCGCTGATACCAGGGAAGATCGCGGCCGCTCCGTGCGAGCTTTCTGCTTTCGCGCAAGGCATCGGCCGCGGTCGCGTTTTCGAGCACGGTGAATTGTTGCCAGAAAAGAACGTTGATGAAAAACCGGCCGAACAACCAAACTTGAAACGCGAGCAGACCGAGCGCGAGCACGATTGAGAAGAGCGTCGCTGAAGTGACGACCATGATCGCGATGCCGAGAGCGAAGAGGATCAGCAAAAAGAAAACGCCGTAGACAAACAGGCCGAGACCGGCCACGCGCGGCCAATATTTAACAGCTCCGTTGAGGACGCTGAGAAAGCCGATGCGATGTCCGGTTGCGAGCTCGGCGGTGAGAATCTGGATACCGGCGATGTAAACCGGGATCAGAACCATTCGCAGCACGAACATGCACAATCCCAAAGCCACGGCGACGAGACTCCGCAGGTCGACGTTCACGCCGGGCGCGGTGTCGATGAAGCGACTGGTGAGCTCGGCGCAAAGAATCGGGACAATGCTCAGCAACGCGAGACAAAGGAATTGGAAGAAACCTCGAAAATAAATTCGAAATGTCTCGACCAAAATGTTTCGACTCCGCGGTTTGCTCGCCGATTTCTGATCTCTGACTTCCTTGGGCACGCCGGAGCCTTGCGCGTAGGCGGCTGACCGCCGACTTCCGGCTTCGACTTGCACCGGCGGGGCTTCGACTTGGAACAAGCCGGGAATGTCGCCGGCCGTTTCCCAAAGAGCCTCCTTCGCCGATATGGCTGCGGCGGCTGGGTCGACATTCACCCGACGCGCGGGATTTGTCGGCAGAACGCGGCCATCGCTTTTCCATTCGCGCAACGTCGCGAGATCGGCTGGACCGTATTCCTTTCCCTCAACTCGGATGATCCACTGCTCGGGCATCGCTTGATCATGCGATATTCAGCATCCAGAATCCAGACCAGGGATGAAGCTTCTCTTAATAGATGGGCATTATTACGTTTACCGGTCGTTTTTCGCGATTCCGAACCTGTCCAATTCGCGCGGCGAACCCACGAATGCGATTTTCGGATTCACAAAAACGCTGCGGTTGATGATCAAACATTTGCAGCCGGAGCTGGGCGCGGTTTTTTGGGACGAAGGGCTGCCGGAAAAGCGGATGATCCTGCAACCCGCCTACAAGGAGACCCGGAAAGAAATGCCGCAACCGATGATCCCGCAGCTCAACTACATCCAGAACGAATTGACCGCGCTGCTCGGTTTCAAAAACATCTCGCTGCCGAACACAGAGGCGGACGACCTGATGGGTTGTTACACGATCGCCGCCTGCAAAAAGAACATCGATGTCGTCCTGGCCACGAACGACAAGGACCTCTACCAGCTCGTGGGCCCGTGCGTGAAAGTTTACACGACGGCAAAGGCAGACCTCGTCTCGCCGAAGGATGCGTTCGCGCTCTTGGGCGAAACGGAAGTCACCACGAAATGGGGCGTGCCGCCAAAGCTTATCGGCGATGTTCTCGCGCTTTCGGGCGACACGGTCGATAACATCCCGAGCGCCGGCTTGGGACGGAAGACTGCGGCCAAACTTCTGTCCGAGCACGGCAATCTCGATGCGCTCCTCGCGAACCTCGATCAGATCAAAAGCGAGAAGACTCAGGAAAAACTGGTGGCGAACCGGCCGCAGATCGAACAGAACCGAAAAATGGTGGAACTGGATTGCGACACGCCGCTGCCAGTTCCGATCGACGATCTGAGGATCAAGCCCGATTACCCGGCACTCATCGCCGCGCTGGAGAAGTGCGAGTTCAAATCGCTGCTGCAAGAGGTGCGGGATGAGGCAGCGAAGACCGGGACGGTCCGGCAGGCCGAACTGCTGCTCTAGAAGGCACGCAGAGCGAATTCAGACAGGATTAATAG
>JALYKJ010000317.1 GCA_030774845.1 Verrucomicrobiota bacterium | reverse complement strand
GGCCAAGGCGAAGGCCGCGGCCGCAGCGCGCTCGGACATGTTCCGGAACGCGGTAAAAATGGGGATCAAGATTTCATTCGGAACCGATGCGGCCGTTTTTCCGCACGGACAGAACGCGAAGGAATTCAAATTGATGGTCGATCTCGGAATGACGCCGATCGACGCGCTCAAGTCGGCGACCGGCACAACGGCCGATCTGTTCGGCATCGCGCAAAAAGTCGGCACGCTCGAAAAAGGCAAACTTGCCGATGTGATCGCCATGCCCGGCAACCCGACCAGCGACATCACAGCGACCGAGCGGGTGTCGTTCGTGATGAAGGAGGGCAAGATCATCCGAAACGGTCCGCCGTCGAAACCACCCGTGGCGATTTCAGCCGATTACACTGAAGAAATTCCAGCGGACTAGCGATTGAACGCGATGGCGACCGTCGCCGAATCGGTTGAAGCGTTAATGAAATACAAGTTCACATCTCCAGCGCCATACACTGGATAAAATGTGTAGGGCTGGCCGTCGAAATAGACAGGGTGATTCCAGTCAATCACCACTGGACGTGAAACCGAATACGAGGTCGCGGCAACGAGATCGTTGCCGTCGTCTGTGTTGAACCTGATTGGCCGTACGTCCCGAAAGTCGCCGCGACCGTCATAACCGTCGTACGGGGTATATCGCCAATTTCTCACCGCGTTTGTTGGAAACCAATCAGACGCTAGGAGCTCGCTTAGTTGGTGGCCTCCCGTCGGGGTCAAAGTGCTCACTACCGTCCGCGTTCCGATGGTGTCGATTAACGCTGGTTGAATGTGATCTTCGCCAGCGAAGCGGTACGAATAAAACGCGATCTCGTAATCCAGGCCGCCCCACTGGCTTAAATTAATCGGATGACCGAAAGCGACATCGAAAACGAAGACATGTCGATGATGACCTGCAGGATGTATTTCCGCTAAGTGGGCGTTTGACTCATGGGCAGCGGCCGCTTCAACCGCAGCTGCTTCTTCCTTCGAGACAACGAGGTTCGAATTACGCAACGATTGGATTAGCGAATCGCTGGCGCCTTGTGACTTGAGGATTCCTTCTTGGGGTTGAGTCAAGCCGTGGAGAAGTTTTCGCTCCGCGACTTCATTTTTTATGGATGCCTCGGACTCGTGCATTCGGAGCATCAGCGAGACCTCGCTAAAGCCGATTGGTCGGGCGGAGAGTTGGCTGGCGGCAAAGAGGGAGGCGGCAACGATCAATAATCTATAACCAGTGGGGTGTTTCATAATTCTGGGGTTTTACCAGACATTGGTGGGCGTTGACAATCCTAAAATGCTCCCCTACTATGCCGCCCCACTTCGCTGGAAGCGGAGTTATTAGCAGGAGCCTGCAAATAAAAGCAGGCGCTAACACTGCACAAAATTATGCAACAAAAACGTAGCAAACGTTATCGCGCGGCCGCCGAGCAGGTGGACCGCAAAAAAGCCTACAACCTCAACGACGCCGTCGCGACGCTGAAGAAATTTCCGCCGACGAAGTTCGACCAGACAGTGACCGTCTCGTTTCGGCTCGGCGTCGATCCAAAACAGTCCGATCAAATGGTGCGCGGCACTTGCGCCCTTCCTCACGGGAGCGGCAAACAAGTCCGCGTTCTGGTTTTCGCCGAAGGCGCTGCAGCCAAGGCGGCCAAGGAAGCTGGAGCTGAGCATGTCGGATTTAAAGATCTGATCCAAAAAGTTCAGGAAGGCTTTCAGGATTTTGATGTGGCAGTTGCAACGCCGGCGGCAATGGCGGAAGTGCGCAAGCTCGGAAAGGTTCTCGGGCCACGCGGACTCATGCCGAACCCAAAAGCTGGAACCGTTGCCGAAGACACGGCGAAAGCGGTCGAGGAAGTAAAAGCTGGGCGCGTGGAGTTCAAACTCGACAAGAATGGCAACGTTGCGGTGCCGGTTGGAAAATTTTCATTTGAAGAAAAAGCCCTCGTGGAAAACGGCAATGCGGTGATCGAAGCAGTCGTTCGCGCGCGCCCGGCAACGGCCAAAGGCCGATATGTTGACGCGATGACATTAAGCGCGACAATGTCGCCCGGCCTGAAGCTGGATCCGTCGCCGTACTTGGCGGGACAAGCAGCATAAGATCGACA